>JAQXDJ010000273.1 GCA_029251425.1 Vicingaceae bacterium | reverse complement strand
TTTCTTAATTTTTCAATATATATAGCTTTTGCTTTAGCTTCTCTGTTAATTACAGATGGTCTATCAAACTGCTTTCTTTTTCTTAATTCTTTAAGTGCTCCAGTTCTTTCGAATTTCTTCTTGTAACGTTTAAGAGCTCTTTCGATGTTCTCTCCTTCTTTAATAGGAATAATAATCATTTTCTTACTTTTTTAATTTATTAAGGGCTGCAAATTTAGAAATTAAATCTAAATACACAACACTTACTTTAAAATTTCTCTTGAAATTACTAATTTTTGTATTTCTGACGTTCCTTCGCCTATTGTACATAGCTTAGAGTCTCTATAATATTTTTCAGCAGGGAACTCTTTTGTATAGCCATACCCTCCAAATATTTGTACTGCTTCAGTAGAACATCTTACTGCTACTTCTGATGAGTAGTATTTTGCCATAGCAGAAACTTTTGTGACACTTAAGTTTCTATCTTTTAAATCTGCAGCTTCAAAAATTAATAATTCTGCGGCTTCAATTTCTGTAGCCATATCCGCTAATTTAAATGATATTGCTTGAAAATTAGAAATAGGTTGGTTGAATTGTTCTCTTTCTTTAGAGTATTTTAAAGCTGCATCAAAAGCGCCTTTTGCAATTCCTAAACCTAAAGATGCTATAGATATTCTACCTCCATCTAAAATTTTCATTGCTTGTTTGAATCCTTGCCCTACTTCACCAAGTACATTATCATTTGAAACTTTACAGTCTGTGAATATTAATTCAGCAGTTTCTGAAGCTCTCATTCCTAATTTATCTTCTTTTTTACCTGAAGAAAAACCTGGAGTTCCTTTTTCTATTGCAAAAGCAGTTGTGCTGTCTTTAGCGCCTTTTTCTCCAGTTCTAGCAATAACAACAGCTATATTTCCTGTAATTGCGTGTGTAATGAAGTTTTTAGCTCCATTTAATATCCAATTTCCATCTGCATCTTGTTTTGCAGTGGTATTCATTCCTCCTGAGTCAGAACCAGTGTTGTGTTCTGTAATTCCCCAAGCTCCAATCCATTCTGCTGTTGCTAGTTTTGGCAGCCATTTTTTCTTTTGTTCTTCATTTCCAAACATTAAAATGTGGTTGGTACATAAAGAGTTGTGAGCTGCAACAGATAAGCCAATTGATCCGCAAATTTTTGAAATTTCAGTAACAACAGTAACATACTCGTTATATGTCATTCCAGAACCTCCATATTCTTCTGGAACGATACATCCCATCAAACCTAATTCTCCTAATTTCTTAAAAACTTCTACTGGGAATTCTTGAGATTCATCCCACTTCATCATATCTGGACGAATATTCTTTTCTCCAAAATCTTTTATCATTCCAGCAATCATTTGCTGATTCTCCGTTAATCCAAAATCCATAATCTCTTTTTTAATAGCTGACCAAGTTAAATATATTTTCTGAATATTTTTTTAAAACATCCGAACCATTTAAAAAAGTTAAATCTACCACAAAAGAAAAACCAGCTACATTCCCATTTTGCATTTTTATTATTTCCGCAGCTGCACAAGCTGTTCCTCCTGTGGCTAATAAATCATCATGAATTAAAACATTCCATCCATCTTTTATTTCATCTTGGTGCATTTCAATTTCTGCTGAACCATATTCTAAATCATAACTATATGAAACCGTTTTATAAGGAAGTTTTCCTTTTTTTCTGATAGGGATAAAAGGAATGTTTAATTTGTTAGCGAGCATAATTCCAAACCAAAAACCTCTGCTTTCTATCCCAACAATAGCGTTTAGGTTTAGTGCTTTAACATGGTTAGCCATTTCATCAATAATATCTCTAGTTAGTTGTGGATCCAATAAAATAGGGGTAATGTCTTTAAATATGATTCCTGGTTTTGGAAAATCTGGAACATCCCTTATTATTTCTTTAAGTCTTTTACTTATCATAATGATTTAGTTTGTTGTACAATTTTAAGGGTTATTTTTTTCTAAGAAAATGATATTTAGCATACTCTTGTTAGTTCGCCATATTCTAATGTTTTTCCTGTAGTTGTTTTAAGAGAAAGTTTGTTTACGTTAATTTCTTTGGTAGGAAAAAACTCTTTAACAATACGATATATTTTATCTTCTTTTAATTTAGGTGAATAGGTGTTGATAATTAAAAAACCATTTTTGTCTAAGAGTTGGCTTGCAACTTCTACTAATTCAGGAAATTTAGATTCAATTTTCCAGCGTTCTTTTTTAGCGCCTAATCCAAAAGCTGGTGGATCCATAATAATTCCGTTATATTTCTTGCCTCTTTTAACTTCTTTTTTAGCAAATTTTAAAGCATCATCAAAAACCCAATGAATACCTTCTTGATTTGAACTTTCCATATTTTCTTTACTCCAAGTAATAACTTGTTTAACTGAATCGCAATGAAAAACATCTGCATCAGCCGAATTAGCGACTAATGATGCACCACCGGTATAGGCGAAAAGGTTTAAAAACTTTTTTCCTTCGACAGGCTCAGGATAACAAAGTTTTGATTTAATAAAATCCCAATTGGTTTGTTGCTCAGGAAAAATTCCAATATGTTTAAATTGAGTTAAGCGTAAATTAAAAACACAATTTTTATAGCTAATTTGCCACTCTTTAGCGGTGTTTTTCTTGAGTGTTTTCCATATTCCTTTACTACTTGATTCTTCAATAAATTCGAAATGTGCTTTTTGTTTCCATTCTTTTTCTGAAAGGATAGGAGAGAAGTAGGCATTTCTGTCCGGACGAATAGTAATAGTTTTTCCCCAACGTTCTAACTTTTTATCATTCCCTGCATCAATTAATTCATAGTCTGACCAGTGAGATCCAAATATTCTTTTCATATACGGAAAACACT
>JAQXDJ010000260.1 GCA_029251425.1 Vicingaceae bacterium | reverse complement strand
ATGGCTTATCTCCCAAAGGGTTTTTAAAAAATTATAAAATATATGTTGTTTTCTTCTTATTTATGTTTCCATTAATTCTATTGGTTTCTACTACAGAAAGCTTTCAACATAAATATCCTTTTTACAATCCTAATACAGAAAGTATAAGGCCCAATTTTATTATTTGGCAATGTTTGTATTTACTTCAGTTTTTTGCTTTAGAGTTCTTTTTTAGAGGTTTTATGATACACGGACTTAAAAATAAATTTGGTTTCTATGCCATTTTTATAATGATGATACCTTATGTTATGATACATTTTCAGAAACCAATGCCTGAAACTATAGGTGCCATTTGTGCAGGGATAATTTTAGGGGCATTAAGTTTAAAAAGCCGCTCTATTTGGCTTGGAGTTGCCATACATTATTCTGTAGCCATTACTATGGATTTAGCTGCATTATGGCAAAAAGGTTATTTTGGATAAGAACTAAACGCTTGACTTTCTCCTCAAAAAACTGTAATTTCGTTAACACAATTTAAGTCGCATTGAAACGCGACCAACAAGCACGTTAACGAAAAATACCTACCGCTCTATTTTAAGAGCCCCCAATACAATAAACACCCAGCCTGTTATAATTAGCAGTCCTCCAATTGGTGTTATTGGTCCTGCAAATTTTAAAGCCTCTAAACCAATAATATTTTTTAAAGTCAAAATATAAATTGACCCTGAAAATAAAATTACTCCCCAGAAAATTAAAGTAGTAGCAATTTTAAATTGTTTCATCTCAAATTTGGTTCCCAATAAAAACAGACAAATTAACACCACAGCATGTATCATTTGATACCTTACCCCTGTATTAAAACTTGCCAAATGCTCAGGAGATAAAATTTCCTTTAAAGCATGCGCTCCAAAAGCTCCTCCAAGAACAGCAATCATCCCTAAAATTCCAGCCTTAATCAATGTATTTTTACTCATTAGTCTAAATCTCTTTTATTAACTTAATATGTTAGTAAAATTCGCTAAAAATATTTAGCAAAGCTTAAATAATTAACGAAATTCGATGTTCTATATATAAATATATTTATGAAAAAAATACTCTTAATAGGCGCAGGAAGATCAACATCATCGTTAGTTCAATATTTACTGTTTAATGCAGAAAATGAAAATTGGTTTATCACTATTGCCGATCAATCTAAAGATTTTGCAAGTGAAGCTGCAGGTGATCACAAATTAGCAAAGGCAATTGCTTTTGATGTAAATAACGAAGAAGAGCGTGTTCGATTAATAGATGAACATGATTTAATTATTTCTATGCTTCCTGCACACATGCACATGTCAGTAGCAAGAGACTGTATAAAATATAAAAAACATATGGCTACGGCTTCGTATGTTTCTGAAGAGATGAAAGCATTAGACAGTGATGCAAAAGCTGCTGGCATTATAATGATGAACGAGATTGGAGTTGATCCAGGGATTGATCACATGTCAGCCATGAGGGTTATTGATGACATTAGAAATAACGGAGGAAATTTAAAAGCCTTTGAAACTTTTACTGGGGGATTAGTTGCTCCAGAAAGTGATAACAATCCATGGAATTATAAGTTTACTTGGAACCCAAGAAACGTTGTTTTAGCAGGAACAGGAACTGCACAATTTATACAAGGAGGACAATACAAATATATACCCTACACTAAACTGTTTAGAAGAACAGAAATAATTAACATTGATGGTTATGGGAAATTTGAAGGTTATGCCAATAGAGACTCATTATCATATAGAGAAGTTTACGATTTAAACGATATACCTACAATGTACAGAGGTACATTAAGAAAGCCTGGATACTGTAAAGCTTGGGATGTTTTTGTTCAATTAGGAGCTACTGATGACACTTATGTTCTAGAAGGTTCTGAAAACATGACGAATAGAGAATTTATTAATTCTTTCTTAGCATTTAACCCTAACGATTCT
>JAQXDJ010000259.1 GCA_029251425.1 Vicingaceae bacterium | reverse complement strand
GTATATTTAAAAGATTCTTTAGTTTTATCAGCATAAGTGTAGTTTGGAGTATTGTTATTTGTAGCTGTACCTGACATGTCTCCAAAATCCCAATAACTATTTGGTGGCGCAGGATTGTTTCCATTAAAATTAACCAAATATGGAGAAGTACAAAGTACTATTGGTGGTGGCTGAATAGCATTTACAGTTGTCCTGTTTGGAGTAAAGAAAATGGAATCTGTAGCAAAAAGGGTATTGTTACAAAGCGTGTCATAAGCTTCAAACCTTAAAAGATAACCTCCTGCTGTATTATATGTGTAATTAACCGTATTAATATTTGAAAATGTTGTCCCATCCCCCATATCCCAATACAAAGAATCTGCTCCATTACCTGTAAAACTGAATTGAACTGACAAGCTCGAAGTACAAGGATCATAAGGAGGAATGTTAAACTGAAAATCTAAAGAATCTTTTAAATATACTGAAACATTAAAATATACCGTATCGGCAATATTACATGTATTGGAGTCTATTGCTACATACATCACATTGTAAGAACCTGTATCTGCATAAGTGTAACTTGGAACATTGTTATTTGTAGCTGTCCCTGAACCATCCCCAAAATCCCAATAACTATTTGGTGGTGTAGGGTTACCTCCCGCAAAATCTACAGTATAAGGTGCGCCACAAACTATCTGATCTGGAGGAGCTACCGCTTGTGCAACTATTATAGGTAAATTCATATCAATTTTTACTGCTCCATAATTACAATTTCCAGCTCCATTAGTTGCAGAGTAAGCTCCTGGTGTTACAGGAAATCCATTCCCGCCACAACCTGCACAAACGGCTTGATAAATTGTACCTGATTTGTCAAATCGACTTGTACCACCATCAACATGTTCTGCAACCCCATCTAATCCGAAAAAAGTAGCATAAACTAAATTTTGAGCATCTCTATCCAATACAATAAAGTAAAAATCACTTCCATCAGTTGTATCTTTAATTGCATTTGATGTAACTGGCATTCCATCCGTTGTACCTTCCTGAAAATTACCAAGCCCTCCCCATCCTGCTACATAAATATTATCACAATTATCTATTAAAAAAGCAGTAATAGCTATATCTACCTCAACATTTGAATTATCTCCAAATACAGTACTAAAATCAGTAGTTGTTAAATTATTATCTAGCTTATGAATAAACTGGGCAGAACCGGGGTTATTATACGTCCCACCTGTTACGGGGTAAATTCCTTTCGTTTGACCAACCACATAAACATCCTGATTTTTATCTAATTCTAATATGTAAGATTGATCATAAGCAGGGGTTCCAACATAAGTCAACGCATCTAACACTCCATTTGTATTATCAAATTTCGCAATAAAACCATCCACTACTCCTCCATAATTGGGGTTAAGCACTCCAATAGTAGCACCAATATTATTACTGGTTGTTCCTCCACAAACAAAAGTTTTATCATTCAACTCATCTATTCTAATAGAGTAAGTAGCATCTCCTGAAGAACCTCCAACATAAGTTCCCCATAATAAATTAGATAAGGTAGCATCCAATTTAGCAACCACCCCATCAAAACCACCTGATAAAATTTGGCTATGACTTAAAGACGTTGTTGGGAAACCTGACGAATCAGTGCATGAAGTAATGTAAATATTATTATTTGCATCAATGACCACTTCTCCTCTGGCATGATCTGCATAATTAAAATTTAAATTGATATCTAAAGATAAACCATCATTTCCAGGTCCACCTAAATAAGTACTTCCAATTAAAGCATTTCCTGCTGCATTAAATTTTGTTATAAAAATATCTGAACCATTGTTAAATGGAAACCCAGCAGTAACAGCTGTTCCTCCTCCAAATGTATTTTGATAAGCCCCGCTACTAAACGGATAATTAAGTGAGGATGTAGCTCCCATTACAATTAAATTGTTTTGATCATCTACAACCACACTATGTGGCTCATCTGCTTCTGTACCACCCAAATAAGTTGAATAAATCAATGCCGTTCCATTTGCTGAAAACTTAGATATAGCAACATCTACAACACCTCCAAAAGTCGTTTGGTATGCTCCAACAAGCGGATATCCGTTTGCAGATCCAGTAAAAGAAATACCCCCTGCATAAAAATTTCCAGAATTATCATAAGTAGCTGTAAACCCCCAGTTATCATCACTAGCTCCAGTTAATGTAGAAAATTCCCAAGTAGGATCAATTATTAATTCCTTTGAAGTGTCATACCCATTCGGAAAATTAAAATGCATAGTGCGATTATTAATCACAAACTCACAAACAACTTCAGTTTTAATTCCATTAATAAATTGATAAGCATAAGGCTTCAACTCTCTTACTTTTCCGTTAGATAAACTAATCTCTAAACTTTCATTTAACAGTTTTAATTCTTCTACATTTGTAGTTGAGTGAATCAAAAAAGAATACTCTCTGTGTGATATTGCTATGCAACTGATCACTTGATATATAAAGAAAAGAAAAATGAGCTTAGAACTAAAAGGTAAACTGGTACAGGT
>JAQXDJ010000249.1 GCA_029251425.1 Vicingaceae bacterium | reverse complement strand
ACTCTAATACTAACTTATATTCACCTTTACCATCAGAAGTACCTTTGGCAATAGTATTGCCTTCAGCAGAAGCTGTAATGTTTACTCCAGAAATCGAATTTCCGGTGTAGTAATCAGTTATTTCACCATCTAAAAAGATGTTGTCTTTCATCCAAGTTTCTGACTGCTTGTCGCCATCTAATTGAGAATACCCAATTAAACTGGTGAAAACTAATAAAGTAAAAAGGTTAATTTTTTTAAGAGACATAACTAATTCAAAAATACGAATGATTTAGTTTGTCCTAATGGTAAATAGAAAGTCTTTTTTAATTTTCAATTACATTGTTTTGCTCAAAATCATAATGAGTCAATTTTCTAACATCGTAATAAGAAACCCAAAAAGATCTATAGGCATTAATATAATTAATTAATGACCTATCTTTTTCTTGTTGTGCAATTTGCAAATCTGTAATTAATGTTTTCCCTAATAAATACCTTTGTTTGGATACAAAGAAACGTTTATCAGCAACTTCATTTGCTCTTTTACTAACCGCTAATTGCTTTTTGTTTAAATTAAAGTTGGCTACGGTAACAAAAATTTCTTGGTCAAAATCTATTTTTTCTTGTTCAATGGTAGATTTAACTAATTCTGCATTGGTTTTTGCTTGTCGGATTCTTCCTTTTCCTAAACCCCACTGTATGAGAGGTGCTCTAACTCCTAATGACACAAATTCTTGATTTTGAGGTGATAAATAAGCTTCGCTAATTGTTGGGGCAGTTTGACTTAGTCCAAAAGTGGCTGTTAAATCTAAACTAAAACGATTTGAACTTTTAACACGAGCGACATTCATTTCAGCTTCAAATACATCTCTTTCTTGTTGAATTAATGCTGAGTTAAGTTCATAAGCGCGTTTAAGTGCTTCAGCATAATTAATTTCAAAATCTGGAACAATTGAATCTAATTTAAGTTGGATGTTTTCATTGGAAGAATAACCTAAAAAAGTAGCCAATCGTTGTCTGTTTAATTCAAAATTTACTTTTTCTTGTTCAAAAGCAATTTCAGCATTTAATAAAGAAAGTTCTAATTGTAAAAGTTCGTTCTCAGCAATTTTTCCATAACCATATCTGCCTTTACCAATTTTGTAAATAGTATCATTATTAAGATAATTTTTTTCAGCATTTTTCATACTTAATTGCGAACGAAGTAAATCGAAATATTTGTTGACAGACTCTTTAGAAAGCTCTTCAATCTCTTCTGTTTTTAATAATTGTGCTTCATTAAAGAAAAGTGGTTCTATTTTTTTATCCCACTTATATTGGTTAAACCCAAATAGATTCTGTGAATAACCAAATTCTATGGGTCTGCTTAAATAAGTAATTGAATTTGAATTCCCTGATAATCTGATGTGGTCTAATCCGGTTCCAACGAAAAAATTACCTCCAACAACAGGTACTACCTGATTCAATCTTAAATTGGCACTGCTCGAAAAAACATTCCTATTTACAAAAGATTCAGAACCGTCTGGTTGAGTAACACTACTGATTGATCGTTGTAGTTGGGGTAAGGTTCCTTCAAAAATTAATGAAGGTAGAAATTGTTTTTTGTAAGAGAAATTTCTCCAGTATGAATTTTGGTAACGATTTTCAATCTGTTTACTTCTTATACTTTTTGATTTAGCTTCAGTTATTACATCCTCTAAAGATAATTCTCTTTGAGCATTAGTTGAAACACTAATAAGTAAAATAGTAGCTATGATTAAAAAATACTTCATATTAATTATGTCTTAAAGAATTAACTGGGTCTTGCTCTGCAGCTTTTTTAGCTGGAATATATCCAAATACAATTCCGATTAAAGCACTTACAAAAAAGGATATAAAAACACTCCAAAGTGATATTATTGTTGGTGTTCCTGTAATCCATTGCGCAATATAGGCGAGTAAAACACCTAGCAGAATACCTATTATTCCACCTATTAAAGAAATTAAACCAGCCTCATAAACAAACTGTTCTTTAATATCATTCTTTTTTGCCCCTATAGCCATTCTTAATCCAATTTCTTTAATTCTCTCAAGCACTGATGCTAACATTATATTCATAATTCCAATTCCACCGACTAGTAATGAAATACCGGCAATTACACCTAAAAGAATATTGAAAATATCATCAGTTTGTTTTTTTTGTTGTAGAATTTGCTCAGGTATTACTATTTCAAAATCTTCAACACCATTGTGTTTTCTTAAAAGCAAGCGATATAGAACATCTACGCTTTCCTGCATGTAATCTGTTTCAGTAATTCCAATTACAATTTTTTCAATTTGATCTGTTACTCCAATTTCTACCTCTTTTGGAGCTTCATCATCATTGTCTTCTACTTTTAAAGTGTTGGCAGTAATTCTACCTCTGTCTTTATATCTTCTTAAAGCAGTAGTTATAGGTACAAAAATTTCATCATTATAGTTATTCATTCCAATGTTTTGTAATGATTCACCAATTTTTCCTCCTGGAGCAATAATACCAATTATTGAAAGTTGTAAGCGATTTGTTTTTAAGGTTTGTCCGATAGCACTTTTTCC
>JAQXDJ010000245.1 GCA_029251425.1 Vicingaceae bacterium | reverse complement strand
CTTCGCACAAGAAGTTAAAAAAACACTTAACCATATTATTGCTGTTATAATTATTTTCTTTTTCATAATTCAATTTTAAAGATCAAAATTATCAAATATTGTGCAAAAAAAAGCTCTTGGTAAAAACCAAGAGCTTTTTTAATAATTTTTATATTCTAATTAGTTTACTGCCGCTTGAAAATCAGCATTTTCTCTAAATGAAATAAACTCAGCATCTGTTTTCGCTTTCGCTTTGAAAAGACCATCTTTTTCAATTGCTACTTTTAAGTACTTCATCATTGCATCTTTATCTTCAGCTCTTGCTGCTGCTATAGCTTTTAAATAAGAAGAAACTGCCTCATCCTTATCATCAGAACCATCAATAGTTCCTCCGATATTGTTATCTCCATTTAACAATTGAGCTAAAGCGCTATTGAAAGACTTAACTCCTGAGTAGTTAGATGTAGCAGAAGCATAATCACCTTGAATAATGTTTATGATTCCTTTATTTTGAGCAACTTCTTTACCAGCTCCTGATGCATTGTTATAATAAGTCATTGCACCAGCTAAATCTCCATTTAATCTTGCAACAACACCTAAGTTATTTTGAATAATTGGGTTGTTAGCAGAAAGCCCATTTGCTTTATCAAACTCAGCTTTAGCATCAGCTAATTTATTTTGAGACATATAGATAAATCCAACATTGTTTGGACCTCTCCAATCAGATGAATGAATAGAAGAAACACTTTTGTAAATAGATTCTTTCTTAGCAGCATCAGTATAAAGTGTTGCAGCATATAACATTTGCTCTACATCTAATGAGTCAATTTTAGTGTCAACTAAAGCTTTGATTTCATCATCAGTTAAGTTATGGTGCTTCATTACTAAGTTTGCCTGAGACCTTCTTAATTGAGGTAAGATTTTCTTAGAAACTTCAGTATAAGTTTTACCTATATTCTTAATTTCTTCTTCTCTCTTAGTTCCATCAGTGTAAGTTTCAAGAACTCTAATGATTAATTCTTTATCAGCGATATCAGAACCTTGCATCATAGTTTTAAATCCACTCCAATCTTCACCTTTTCCTGAAGGAGTTGAGAAACCTTCTGGAATTTCAACTTTAGCTCTTTTCAATAAAGATTCTATTGATTTAGCAGCAGAAGCAGCTCTTTCGTTAGCTAAGTTTTCATTCTTGCTTAATTCACCTTCTGGAGATGCATAAGCACTAATAGTCAGACCATTAAACTCCATTTTCACATCTTCGTTCCATCCTTTTAATTTAGCTTTTAATTCTTTAATATCAGCATCATTCATTTCAGAACCTCTAACACTTGAACTACTAACTAAATAATGAATTTCAACATTATTATCTTCTAAAGTAAACTTCACAAACTTATCAGTTCCCATAATAGCTTTGTCAGAAGACATTACTAATTTAGGAGTAATTTTTGTTCCATTAGCAACCTTACGCGGCTCTAAATCTTTAGTTTTTCCTTTATATTCACCAGCCACTCTTAATTCAACTGTTGCATACTCCATTCCATCTTTGTAAGGAATTTTAGCAGCATGAGAAAAACTTCCTCCTGGCTCATATTTAATAATTGTACCTTCAGCTTCAGAATCTTCTCCTTTTAATTTGAATGCATCAAATGATTCAGAATTTTCTCCATAAACAATTACTGGAGTTACTACAGCAGAAACTTTTTTGTTAAAATATTTTTCAGGGAAACTACCATTTAATGTAATAGCGATAGAATCACCATGCATTTGAACTGGGTTAGGAGTCAATTCATAATTAACTTCGCCTTGTCTCTTAACCATTTTGTTTAAAGGGTTACAAGCGATTAACACTGTAGAAGCGACAACAACTAGCGCTAATGTTTTTGAATTTCGATTTCTCATTTTTATTAAAATTATTCTTAAAATCTATTTTTAGTTAGTTTTTCAACTGCAATTATAATCAATACTTTTTACATTTAAAAACCTAATTTACATTAATAGTATGTTTTCACTTAAATCTTAACAACAGCCAACTCATCTTTACAG
>JAQXDJ010000237.1 GCA_029251425.1 Vicingaceae bacterium | reverse complement strand
GTATCCTTCACAAGACACTTATTGACTAATTGCTCATCGTTCATTTTCATTTACTCGTGGTTAAGATGGTTTTGATTCATAAAAGGTTGCATCACCCTATTAAATTAATTATAACGGCTCCTTTATTTTTAAAATTTTTTATACAGAGCATTATCGTCTCTAATGTTAATATACTTTAAAAAAGATTTAAAAACATGCACATCATTATTAGTATAAAACACATTCTTTTTTTGAGTAACTTCTTTATTTAACAAATTTTCAGCTCTTAATATTACTTCTGTTTGTTTTGCTACAGCTTCTCCAGAATCTATAATCAGAATATTTTCTGGTATAATTTCTTTTATTAAAGGTATTAAAAAAGGGTAATGCGTGCAACCTAAAACAATGCTATCTACCCCAGCTTCAACCATTGGAGATAAATACTTTTTTAATAACGGTTTTGTCTTTTTAATATCTCCAATCTCTATAAATCGCACTAAGTTTTCACCCTTAACTTCAATCAGCTCAATTCTATCTCTAAATTGCTCAGAAGTAGATAAAAACAACTCACTTTTCAATGTGCCTTCGGTAGCTAAAACTCCTATTTTTCTTGTTTTTGTCTGTAAAGCTGCAGGTTTTATTGCTGGTTCAATACCTATAAATGGAACATCAAACTGCTTTCGTAATGTTGCAATTGAATTTGTAGTAGCAGTGTTACAAGCTACCACTATTGCTTTACAGTTTAAAGACAATAACAATTCTGTATTTTTTATACTCAATTGAATTATTTCATCTTTAGTTTTCTCGCCATAAGGTGCATTTAGGCTATCAGCCAAATAAATGATTGACTCATTAGGAAGTAATTTCATTATTTCCTTACAAATAGACAACCCTCCTAGCCCGGAATCAAATATTCCAATAGGAGCCTTCGCAATATGTTTTATATTTTTTTGCACAATAAAAAAGCTCTTAAGTTGATACTTAAGAGCTTTAAAATTAATCTAAATAATTTTTATTTGATTCCTAATTTTGTTTTTACTTTAGGTAAAAGGTCATCTCCTTCTACAGAATATAAAACACTTCCTGCACTAGAATCTAACACATAAGTATATCCATTTTCTTTAGCTACATCATTAATTGCTGTCTTAGCTTTATCAATAATTGGTTGTAATAATGAAGTTTCTTTTTTCTGTAAATCTGCTTCTGCAGTTTGTTGAAATTCTCCAATTCTTCTTTCTAAATCAGTAATTTCTTTAATTTTTGTTTCTTTAATAATATCAGTCATCACATCTTGCTTTGCCTGAAATTCACCAACTTTAGTTTCATACTCTTTTCGCATTGCGTCCATTGTCACTTTTAATTGACTTGCATAATCTTCTAATTCTTTTTGAACTTCATTTCTTTCTGGCATTGCAGAAAGTAAATCATTTGAATTAATGTGACCAATTTTAGCACTCTTTTGTGCTGTTACTGTAGTTGATAAAGCAACTACAACCATTAATATTGCTATTTTAAATACTCTCATCTTTTTCTTTTTAATTAATTTTCAAATATATATTATTCTTTCGTTTCACCTGGTTTATATCCCATTTTTTTTAGAACATCATCACTAATGTTATATTTTGGATTGGTGTATAACATCGTTAAAGCACTTGCCTTATCAAACACAACCCCTAGTTTTTTATAATTTGCAATAGAACTAATTGCCTTATAAACATCATCCTGTAAAGGTTTCACTAATTCTTTTCTTTTTTGAAACAATTCACCATCAACTCCAAATTTTTGTTTTTGATATTCCTTAGCCGCTTTTTCTTTTTTAATAATTTCATCCTCTCTCTTCAGTTTCATATCTTCAGTTAACAAGATTTGCTCTGCTTGATAATTTTTATACATTTTATCAATCTCAGCATACCTTCTTTCTAACTGTTTCTGCCATTCAACAGAAAGTTTATCTAATTCATCTTGAGCATCCTTATATTCTGGAATATTTTCTAATATATATTCAGAATCAACGTATCCAAAATTTTGACTAAAACCTGCCAAACTTGAAACAATAAGAATCAATACTAAACTTACTTTTTTTAAACTTTTCATAATAACTCCTCCTAACTTTAATTGCTGAAATTTATTTACAGCGGATTTAACTTAATTACCATCCGTTTATATTTCCACCAATACTAAAGTGTATTTCTGTTCTATCATCGGGGTTAGAAACTCCAGGTATGTCATCTAAACGATAACCCCAGTCTAACCCTAACAATCCGAACATTGGCATAAAAATTCTAATCCCTACACCAGCCGATTTATAAACTTCAAATGGGTTAAATTCATTGAATTCTGCCCATGAGTTACCTGCTTCTCCAAATACCAAGCCATAAATTGTAGCACTAGGATTTAATGATAAAGGATACCTTAGTTCTGCAGTATATTTTGTAATTAAAGAAGCTCCAGAACGCGGGGATAAATCTCCTGCCCCATAACCTCTTAACGCTACAATTTCACTCGCAATATTTTGGTTAAAACCAGAAAGTCCATCTCCACCTAAAAAGAATCGTTCAAAAGGAGATGTTCCAAGATTTTTATTAAACGAACCTAAATAACCAAAGCCTGCTTTTGTATTTAAAACTAAAGCATGTTTATTATGCGTTAACTTAGAAAACCAAGAGGTTTGAAATTTCCACTTGTGGTACTCAACATATAAATTTCTTTCTTGAACTGATAACGATTCAATATCTTTCCCTTGAAATCTTACCCATGAATAAGGCAAAGTATGTTGTAATGTAAAAGTTGTTGTTGATCCAGTTGTTGGATATATTGGACTAGGCCCTGCTGAATTTCTTGATAAAACATGCCTAAAACTTAGGTTATTTGCAAACCCATTAGAAAAACCTGCTAACAATTGATAATTATCTAAAACATAATATCTGTAAGAAACTTCATTATATAAAGTAAAGAAATCATCCGGGAATTGAAGTCTTCTACCCAACCCTACAGAAACCCCATAAGATTTAAATGTTTGACTTATATCTCCTGAGGAAGCATGAAGCCTTGTATGATTTAAACTCACACTTAATGAATTTGGTTTTCTACCTCCAAGCCATGGCTCAGTAAATGACATACTGTAAGATTGAAAGCCAACACCTGTTGATTGTGCTCTCAAACTCAGTCTCTGCCCATCCCCTGCAGGCAAAGGTCTCCAAGCTCCTTTTTTAAAGAAATTTCTTGCGGAAAAATTATTGAACGAAACTCCTAATGAACCTACAACTCTTCCTGCACCGAAACCACCTGAAAGCTCTATTTGATCTGAAGGCTTTTCTTCAACAACATATTCAATGTCAACAGTTCCATCCTCTTGATTTGGAGATGGATTAACCCCCATTGTTTCTGGATTAAAATAACCTAACTGCATTAACTCTCTTTGTGTTCTAATTATATCTGAACGACTAAATAATTCACCGGGTAGTGTTTTAATTTCTCTACGAATTACGTGATCATTTGTTTTATCATTACCAATAATCGTAACCCTATTAATTCTCGCCTGCTTACCTTCATAAATTCTAATTTCAAAATCAATAGAATCATTTTCTATCTTCACCTCAACAGGATTAACTTGAAAAAACAAATAACCATCATCTAAATAAAGAGAACTAACATCTCTTCCTTTTTGATTCATAAACAATCTAGATTCTAGCGTAGTTTTATTATAAATATCGCCTTTTCTAATATCTAAAATTCTATCTAATACTTTAGTAGAATGAACAGTATTTCCTAGCCATTTAATATCTCTAAAATAATATTGATTCCCTTCTTCAACAGTAATATCAATATTTAACCTTTTTTCACTAATTCTATAAGTGGTGTCTGCTGAAATTTTAGCATCTCTAAACCCTTTTTCATTATACTTTTCTACAATAGAAGGTTTATCTTTTTCGAAATTATTAGGAATATATTTAGAAGAAGAGAATATGTTATAAGCTCTAGCACGCTTTGTTTCACTCAAAGATCTTCTAAGTTTACCTGATTTAATTGAATTGTTACCAATAAAATTAATGTCTTTAATTTTGACCCTTGGGCCTTTTTTAATGTTTATAGTTAAAATGACATTATTTGCAACAGTCGTATCAACTTTTTGATCAACAGTAACTTCTGCATCTAAGAAACCTTTCTTAACAAAAATATTTCTGACTTTATTTGTAGTATTTATCAATAAATTTTCTGTAACAACTTTACCTCTAACCAATCCAATCTCCTCTCTTAAATCTTTTTGCTTACCTTTTCTTACTCCAGTAAATCTAAATTTTGACAGTCTTGGAAGCTCTTCAATATGAATGTCCAAGAATATTTTATCGCCTTCTATTTTTGTAGCTAATAAAGAAACATTTCCAAAAAGTTTTTGCTCCCAAAGATTATTTATTGCTTTAGTAACCTTTGGGCCAGGCACCTGAATTCTTTCTCCTACAGATAATCCAGAAATAGATCTAATTGTTGTCGGATTAAAATAGTTAGTCCCCGAAATAGTAATACCTCCAATCTCATATTCTTTAGGTGAAGAATAGTTTAAATCATCTAATCCTGAGTTAATAGAAAATTGTCCTTGCGAAAACAAAGGGAAACATAACGTTAATAGTATATAAAAGTACTTTTTCATTAATTTTTTATTTGTTCACTTGTCAACCCAAACCTTCGTTCTCTGTTTTGATAATCAAAAACGGCTTCAAATAAATCTTCTTTTGTAAAATCTGGCCAATACTTATTTGTAAAATATAATTCAGAATATGCAATTTGCCATAATAAAAAGTTACTTAACCTATACTCACCACTAGTTCTTATTAATAATTCTGGACTAGGAATATCTGCTGTATCCAAATAATCATTTATTAAATCATTATCTATCGAATCAATTTCAATCTGTTTATCTCTTACACTAGTCGCAATCTTTTTAACAGCTCTAACTATTTCAGACTTTGAACTATAACTCAAAGCTAAAACTAAACTTAGCCCTGTATTGTTTTTTGTTTTTTCTTTAGCTTTCTCCAATTCTCGCTCACAATTTCCAGGCAAACTTTTTAAATCTCCAATAGTTAGTAACCTAACATTGTTTTTATTTAATGAAGAAACCTCACTACTAATTGTAGCTACCAAAAGCTGCATTAGAGCTGCAACTTCAACTTTAGGTCTATTCCAATTTTCAGTACTAAAAGCGTATAATGTTAAAAATTTCACTCCAATTTCTCCTGCTCCTTCAACTACATTCCTAACAGACAACACCCCTTTTTTATGGCCAAAAACTCTAGGCTTATTATGGCTTTTAGCCCACCTACCATTCCCATCCATTATAATAGCTATATGGTTAGGAACTTCTTTAATATTTAGTTGAGATTTGAAATCCATTTTTTAAGTCGGGCAAAGATAGTATAATTACTAAAACCCAGGCATGTTACACCTATCCTTATGTGTTAAAATTTTATAATTTAAAGTAATTCCGACTATTGAATACCAGTCATTATTCTGAGAATTACTTAATTGATAACCGTCTCTATAATTTTCAGAGAGCCCGTCAATTTGATCTGTAAAAGTTTTCCGCATCCCCCACTCCAATCCAAATCCCATATTCCCCGATAAATTAAATTTCATTCCTAAGCCAAAAGGAATGGAAACACCTATCAGATCAGTTTCAACTTCCCCCAACAAATCTCTTCCTCTAGTTTTAGGACAAACCCTAAAAGCTGCAACCCCTACAAATATGTATGGTGTAGATCGTGATGTTACTCGATTATTTATTTGATAAGGAATAAAATTGAATTCTAACAAACCATAACCTTCCCAAAGGTCTGAAAAAAATGAAAGGTGTCGATACCCAGCAATATCTGAAGATCTTTTTTTGTCAGTTGCTGCCAGCTTTCCGTAGTTAACTCCATAACGAAGTGCATACCTTTTATTAAGATTTTTACGGTAAAACAAACCTATCGAAGGTTTAGGCTGGTTTAATATAGGAGTGCCTGGATTTATTTCACCTATATAATAGGATGCACCACCTGTCAAACCTAAATCTACATTTTGACAAAAGGCACAAGAGCCTATAGTAACAAAGCTGAAAAGTAATATAAAATTAAACCTCATTTTCACAATTATGAGTAATAACGAAGTTTTTTCGATAAAATTTTATCTTGGAAAGATAAACTATATTAAAATTTAGGAAGATTTCTCTTTCTTCTTGCTGGCTTATAGTTAATAGAAATAATACCCATCATATAAGCATCATTATCTGTTTTATCACCTCTTTGTTGTGGCTCACCATAACCTCCATTAACATACTTACCTGAAGGGTCAGAGAAAAAAGCAGCTTCTTCATCATAACCTGCACCTATAACACCTGTAGATTCAGAACCATTCCCAGTCCCATAATACACATCACTTACATCGTCTATGTAATCAGAAAAAGTTTTTCTCATTGTTAATTCTAAAGCAATAGTCCAAGAACCAAAATGTCTTGACCGTGCACCTCCACCTAAAGCTCGTCTAATACCTAAACCATATGGCATAACCATAGTAAGTCCTTTATAATCATCTGGCCCACCTGGAAGACCTTGTCCCTCAGTATTTAAAGGCGCTAATCTTACATGCTCAGAACCGTTATCACCTCTTGGATCAAACCAAATAAGCCCCAAACCTCCTAAAGCATAAACCTCGAACCTAAACCAACTCTTACCTCTAACTCCCCTAAGCCTATATAAGTGTCCACTTTTCTGCTTAATAATCATATATTCAGCTTGTGCTGATAATTCTACAATATTAGATTTGAAATTTAATTGTCTATTTGCTCTAGCTGGTTGTTCAGTAAGATTATCATTACCACTAACCATTACATAGTATAAATTCCCCTTAATAAACCAATCTTTTGCCAATTGGTATCTGTAACCAAACCCAGCAGCATATCTAGTTGCTTTAATCTCAAAATCCATAAAACCGTCAGTTCCCTTCTGATTTCTACCACCTAAATCTCCAAGAAAGTTAGTCGCTCCAATACCAAAAGAATACTCTACCCTTTGTCTTTTCCATTTCTGTGCCTGTGAAAAAACAGGCAACATTAAAATGGTTAATATCAATATAATTATCTTCTGCATAACTTCATTATATTTCGTGTAATGTGCGCAAATATATCATTTATTTTATAACTAGCCAAAAATACCATTTATCTAATCAATAGTTTCGTTTATCGTAACCCCAAACTAATTTAGTTCTTAATGTTTTTAAAAAACTATGGTCTTTTAACCGTATAATATTTATATGGTGTGATGTTTTTTTTATTTTCAACTCCATTGATAACGGGACAGTTAAAGACCTAGAATCTAAAGCTACTAAGAAATTATCTGTTCTCCCTTTTATTTTAAGAGTTAGCTCAGTGTTATCTGGAATTACTACTGGTCTAACATTTAAATTATGAGGCGCAATTGGATTAACAATAATATTGCCTGACCCTGGAAGTATAATTGGACCATTACAACTTAAAGAATATGCTGTAGATCCAGTTGGTGTAGAAATAATTAGCCCATCTGCCCAATAAGAATTTAAGAACTCATCATTAAGGTACACTTGGATAGTGATCATTGCAGACGTATCTTTTTTTTGTAGTGTTATCTCATTAAGTGCATAATTTGCTTCGCCAAATAAATTATTCTCTGTCTCTAATGTTAATAAGGTTCTCTTATCTAAGTCAAAATCACCAATGAGAATAGCATCAATAGCAACATTAATATCTTCAGTAGTAATACTTGTTAAAAACCCCAACCTACCTGTATTTATACCAAAAATTGGAATATCCTTATCTCTAACATAAGTTATGGTTTTCAACAATGTTCCATCTCCGCCAATACTAAACATATAATTTACATCACGAATATCTTCATGCGTACTAAAAGTTTTAACTTGAGTATCTATACCAATTTTTTTACTTAATTCCATGTAAAAATCTTCAAAAACTAATACCTCAACACTTTTATTTAATAAGGTTTGAAATAAAGATTCGATAAATACTAGGTATTTATCCTCTATTTGTTGACTATAAATTGCAATTTTCAATGTTTATCTATTTATACTGTGAAGTTAATCATATTTTTAAATTGGAGCTATAAAATGTAAAAAGAGTCCTTTCTCTTTCATCTTATTAATAGAATACTCTACCCTCAAAACCAAATCATAATAACTTACAAAATCTAAAGACACTCCTCCTCCGTATAATGTTGTATTAGATAAAGAATTATTTTGATCCAAACTATTCAATTCCGAATACCCTGCATCAAAGTATGCTCCCGCATATATATTTAAAGGGATTTTCTTAAACTTTTCAAATCGAATAGCGTTAACATTAAAAACTTTATCTTTTAATAAGGAATAACGTAGTTGAAATTTAACCAAGCCATAATTATCAGCATTTACAACATACAGCTCATAACCTCTCACCAAATCATTACCGAAAGCAAAACCATTTAATAAATAATACGGAGCATCTTTTAATGTAAGCTTTGTTTTGGCTGAGCTTGCAAAGTAAATGTTATTTGATAATTGCCAAAATTTCTTATAATGAGAAGTTAGGTAAAAAGAATTCACATCCGACAATACACCTAAACCATGTTTAAAAAATTTAAAATCGACATAACTACCTGTTGTCGGATAATTTCTAAAGTTACGTTTGTCCCATTTAAATGAATATTTAGCACTAAAGTACCTCATCTGATTATCACTATTCAATAAATAATTCTCATTAAAATTTAAAACTGAATCAGCAACACTTACATCAGTATAATCAACATTAAAATTATGCTTATTGTACAGTTTTGGCCTAAACTCGTAACCTATTGAAGATTTCACCTCCTTTTGAACATACTCATTTGCTAATCTATAAAAATCTCTCACATTATTAGATACATCATAAGAAATCTCTCTATTTCTACTGTATGAAAACATTACACTTATTCCATTGGTTTTCTTTTTATTAATATAAGGGATAGAATATTTTACACCAGCTTTTTCTGTGTAACCATTTTGCAATAAAAAGGATAAGCGTTCCTTTCTTCCTCTAAAATTCTCTTTAGAAAGCGACATTCCATAATTCACTCTATTAAAGTTTTTATCTAACCACCAAGTATTAAAATTAGTTTCTTGTATTTCAAAAATTGGAATAGGCCACCAATACCAACGCTCTTCAACAGTTATAAATATTGAAATATTTTTATCATCAAAATAAACAGGTTCTACTGTTACAAAGTTAAAAAGAGAGGTGTTTAATAAATTACTCCTTATCCATTCTAATTTATCTTTTAAGTTTTCTGTTGGAATCGTATCATAAACATTTACAGGTATTTCTCTCACAATAATACTTTCATGAGTCGTTTTATTTCCAATAATTTTAAACTCTTTTATAACAACATTACTTGTATTTTGAGCATAAACAGAAAAGAATCCCTGAAAAAAGAAAAAGAAAAAAAAGATTACCTTAAATGCTGAAGAGAACATTTTAAGTATTTAAAAAGCGCATAAACTCATCATATTTGTTTTGAAGATTTTGATGATACTCACTCTCATTATATGAAGCTAAAACAACATAATTAAAACGTTCAAAAGTTTGAAGAATTCCACTAATTTCTGTTTTGTTAATTTTCAAGGTAACCTCCAATTTTGTAGAATCATGATGTGAAGTGATAAAAGATGCCAGCACCTTGGCATCGTCAGACTCTACCATTCTAGCAATTTCTGATAATGAGTAATCTTTAACGTTAACTTCCAGTGTAATTATGCTTCCCGCATTAGAAACTGATACAACCTTTGACAAACTACCAACAACCGTTTTATTGGTGATTACACCTAAATATTTATTGGCACTATTTACAACTGGCAAAATATCTATATCATTATCTACCATTGTTGTTATTACCTCAAATAAATGTTGATTTTCATGAACAAAAGGCTTTGTGAAATTAACCTCAAAACTTTCTATAACCCCATCTATATCATCACTATCCAACAAGTTAGACTCGCTAATTAGCCCTACATAATCACCATCTTTAACAACCGAAAGCACATTCGTTTTAAACTCCTCCATCCAATCTAACGCTTTACTTCCTGTGTCAGTAAGCTTTAATGGTGGTATGTCATAAGATATTAATTCTGAAGCAATCATATTAATTGAATAGTTTCTACTTTTGTCTTTTAAGTAAGACGTATAATCTTTATCAAAAGTATCAAATAATGACAAAACTTAGTGTAAACATCAATAAAATTGCAACCATTAGAAATGCTAGAGGCAACAACTTGCCAAACCTCGTACAAGTTGCAAAAGATTGCGAAACATATGGAGCTCAAGGGATTACAATTCACCCAAGACCTGATGAAAGGCACATTACCTATAAAGATGTTTATGATTTAAAACCAATTATTAAAACTGAATTTAACATTGAAGGTTTCCCAAACACTAAGTTTATTGATATGGTTTTAGATGTGAAACCTGAGCAAGTAACTTTAGTCCCTGATCCTCCAGGGGTTTTAACGTCAAATGCTGGATGGGACACATTAAAACAAAAAGATTTTTTAAAAGAAGTTCTTAATGAATTTAAAGTTGCAGGAATTCGCACCTCTATATTTGTTGATACTGAAACCGCAAATATTGAAAACGCTGTTGAAACTGGGGCTGATAGAATTGAATTATATACTGGCCCTTACGCTGATAATTTCAATAAAAATAAACAAGAAGCAATTTTAAGTTATACTAAAGCAAGTGAACTTGCTACTAAATTAGGATTAGGAATAAATGCTGGTCATGATTTAAATTTGGACAACTTAGCTTACTTCAAAGAAAACACATCTAATCTTTTAGAAGTTTCTATTGGACATGCCCTAATATGTGACTCTCTCTATTTTGGACTTGAGAATACTATAAATAAGTATTTAAGTTGTTTGGAATAAGATTTGTTTTGAGTACGTTTATAAAAAAATTAGATTATGAGATTATTAGCCATTATATTTATTCCACTTTTATTTTCTTGCAACGTTTGTAAAAAAGGAAAGACTACCGAAGTTCAAAATAAAGAAGTAATTAAAGAACAAACTAACACAGTTGAGTTTACTGAAGTTAAAGCTGGAGAAGACAGTAATTATAAAAAAGCAGAAAACCTTATAATTACAACACAACAGGAAATGGATTTAGCTTGGGGAAAAATGTTTGCAGCCTACGATAGAAAACCACCGATACCTACAGTTGACTTTGAAACAAAACAATTATTATTAGCAACAATGGGCGAACAAGCTAGCGGTGGTTATTCTATTAAAGTAAAATCTATTGTTAAAACTCCAAAAGGAATGGTAGTTACTATTGAAGACGCCAAACCTGGAAAAACATGTAATACCACATCTGCTTTAACATACCCTTTTCAATTAATTGAAATGCCAAAAACAGATCAAAAAATTTCTTACGTAAGAGTTGCTAAGGTTAATGAATGTAATTAGTTAAAGTAATTTTTTAGGAGTTGTTCCTACAAAATCTTTAAGATAATAAGGCTCAAAGTAAGCTACATCTTCAAATTCTTTTTGTTGGAATTTTTCTAATGCAATTTGATTTATAAATTCTGCTGAGGGCAACCCTTTATCCGAAAAAGAAGCATTAATTGCTTGACCTAAAACTTCTTTACATTTTTCAGCTCCATCACCAAAAAATGTAATTTTCTGATTAGCTAATTCTTCATAAAATGAATTTTCATCAATAATTTTAGCTGAAATAGGTGTTACCGCCTTATTATCAACATCATAAAGCGCTGTATAAACTTCCATTCTTCGAGCATCTATCATTGGGCAAAACAAATCTCCAGATAAAGATGAATTTCTTGCCATAGCTTGTAAAGTGTCAACAGCTATTATAGGTTTATCTAGTGCATAACACAGCCCTTTTGCAACAGAAACACCTATACGCAAACCAGTATAAGAGCCAGGTCCTTTACTTACCGCAATTACATCTAAATCTTTGAGTTGAACATTAGCTTTATCTAATACTTTCTGAATAAAAAGAGTCAATTTTTCAGAATGAGAATAGGCTCCTCCCTCCTCTTCAATAGCTAATAATTTTTCTCCATCACTTACAGCTACTGAACATATTTTGGTTGATGTCTCTATTCCTAAAATTAAACTCATTCCGATATTATTTTAACTTCTACTCTTCTATTCGCAGATTCTTGATACAAACTTTTTGGCTCAGGGTAAAGCATTTGAGAATTCCCATAGCCTTTAAAATCGATGCGCTCTTTAGCAATTCCATTCTTAACTAAATCTGCTTTTACAGCATACGCTCTATTATATGACAATTCTTTATACCTTTTTGTATTTCTTTCTCCAGGTCCATTTACATGCCCTCCAATTTCAACACTAATTGTTGGATTACTTTTCATGAACATTAGCAATGAATTTAAAGAGGGTTTTGCGGATGGCAACAATTTAAATTGATCTCCAAAAAACTGAATTTGAGGTAAATTAACTTTTTTACCTGCCTCAATTTTTTCCAACAAAACTTCTGCTCTATACTTAGACTTCGTCTTACTTACTTTATACTCTTTAGACATTAACATATAGCCTTTTGCATACGCCTCAATGTTTACAGTTCTATTTTTTTTAGAAACAATGTACTCATAATCAGAAACATTCTCAAGATCAACAATCAACCTTTTAAGTCCATCAATACTTGCTGAACCCATTATTGGTTTTTTTGTTTTAGCATCTAAAATTTCCATTTTAAAAAGCGTTGTATTTTTTGGCTGAACAGGTTGAACATCTTCTGGTTTTGCTTTTGGTTCTTTAGGAAGATGAAGCACCAGGGTGTGTTTTCCTCCTTGTGTTTTAGGATTATTTACAATTAAAACATACTGCTCTCCTTTTTCTACATTAACGGCCTTACTGTAATTATTATTGATTCCTGCGCTTACAAAATTATCTTCAGCATCTAAAGAAAGCCCTGTTATTGGACTTCTTGAGAGGTTACTTCTAATAGGTTGAATTGATTTTTCTTTTAACTTTTTACAAATCATTGGTTGATTTTCATACAATAAAAAATCCCAATCATCATTTTCATTTTCTGTAATAATATCAAAAGTAAAAACTCCATCCGCTTTAATATCCACCACATACCAAATTGAGTTCGCTTCTTCTTCAAACAATTTTTTATCTTCTAAATTGTTACCTCCAAACTCTTTATGAACACCAAAACCGATTATTTCTTGAGTATGATAAATCGTATCTTCTAACAACAAAGCATTGTTGCAATCTGCATGTTGCGCTTTTAACTGAAATGCTAAAACAAAGATTAATATGAATGATAAATATTTCACTGGACACAAAGTTAATTTTTTAAACCTTTACGCGAAAATTGTGCCGACTTGACTTTATCATAAATAAACACTAACTTCGTTTGACACAAATGTAAGTTGCATTAAAACGCAACCAACAAGCACATTGGCAAACATTGAATTTTAGAATGAGAAGTATCTTTTACCATATCATATTATTTCTTGTTCTTTCTGTTGGAGCAAAGTCAATATCAGTCGCTCAAAATTTAGTGCCTAACCCAAGCTTTGAAGACACTGTACAGTGCCCCCAAAATGGCGAATGGTGGTTCATGTCTAGTTGGGACAACCCGAACACAGCAAATCCAGATTTATTTCATGAATGTGCTACTGGAAATTATGGAGTTCCATCAAATATGTTCGGGATACAAAATGCAAGAACAGGAAAAGGCTATGCTGGAATTTCAACACTAATAGATGGATCTGGATGGAGAGAATTCCTACAAATAGAACTAACAAGTAGTCTAAACGCTGGTGCTTCTTATTGTGTAGAGTTTTACGTTTGCACTTCTGACAGTAGTACTTATGTATCAAATGATATTCAACTATTTTTTTCTAATGCTAATTTCTGGGGAAGTGCACCAATAGCCCCCCCGTACATACCACAATTTGTAAATAATCCATCTACAAACCCTCTATCCTCACTTAACCAATGGCAATTAGTATCAGGAACTTATATTGCTACAGGTGGTGAATCCCATATTACTATTGGTAATTTTTTTAGTGATGCTATAACAAACACCACATGGATTGGAGGTAGTACTTGGGCTGGGAGCTATCAATTCATTGATGATGTTCGAGTACAATCTTGTTCTACCATTGGGGTTTGGGAAAATTCAGAACACAAATTAGTTAACATTCATCCCAACCCAACATCTGGACAACTATACATCACTTTAAATAAAGCTTCTACAGGTGTTCTATGCGTTAGGAATTACCTTGGTCAGATAATACAACAAGAGGAGTTTAACAATACACAGGGACTTGACATTAGCTTAAATGGACCATCAGGATTATACTTTTTACAAATAGAATGTGATGGAAAAGTTACTACTAAGAAAATATTAAAGGAATAACGATTTGCCAACAAGATCTATATTTCATTATGTTGGCTGATTACTCTATCTTTGGTTTCAACAAAACGAAAACATAGAATAGTCGTCAAACGAAAGCCTTAATAGCCTAAATTAGGACTTAACCATTTTTCAGCATCCTCAATAGAAACATTTTTTTGTGTAGTATATTCTTCTATTTGATCCTTTTCAATTTTACCTAAACCAAAGTATTTAGCTTGTGGGTTACCAAAATAAAAACCGCTTACAGAGGCTGTAGGGAACATTGCCAAACTTTCGGTTAAATCAACACCTGTTAATTTTGTGGCATCTAACAATTTAAATAAATCGCGCTTTAATGTATGATCTGGGCAAGCAGGATAACCTGGTGCTGGTCTTATGCCTTTATAGCTTTCTTTAATTAAAGCCTCATTATCTAAGTTTTCATTAACAGCATAACCCCAATACTCTGTTCGTACTTTTTTGTGCATTAATTCTGCAAATGCTTCCGCCAATCTATCTGCCAATGCTTTTAACATAATAGAATTATAATCATCATGATCAGCTTCAAAACGAGCAATGTGTTCATCTATACCCAAACCAGTTGTAACCACAAAGCCTCCAACGTAATCTTGTATTCTAGTTTCTTTTGGTGCAACAAAATCTGCCAATGAAATATTTGGAACACCTGGTGCTTTTTTAGATTGCTGTCTTAACTGCTGTAAGTTAGCTTCACCATTATTGACTTCAATTATAGAATCGTTCATTGAATTAGCCTCCCAAATACCAATAACAGCTTTTGCCTCAAGCCAATTCTCATCAATAATTTGATTCAGCATTTTTTGTGCATCTGCAAAAAGATTTACGCATTCTTCACCCACAACTTCATCCTCTAAAATTGCAGGATACTTTCCTGCTAATTCCCAAGTTCTAAAGAATGGAGTCCAATCAATATATTCAGAAATTTCTTTTAAATCATAACTTTCAAAAACCTTATTCCCTAATAAATTAGGTTTTACAGGAGCATCTTTTTCAAAATCGATTTTAAACTTGTTTTGATGTGCTTCTTCAATTTTTAAGAACTCTTTTTTAGCCCTCCTTTTACTGTGTAAATCACGTAAACGTTGGTAATCTTCTTGTACTTCTTTTACAAAACCAACCTTATGTTCATTTAGCAATTTCCCAACCACAGGAACACTTCTGGAAGCATCCAATACATGAACTGTTTGTCCTTTAGAGAAGTTTTCTTCAATTTTTACTGCGGTATGCACTTTAGAAGTTGTTGCTCCACCAATCAACAATGGAGTCTCCATACCTTCTCTCTCTAACTCTTTTGCAACATGAACCATTTCATCTAAAGAGGGGGTAATCAATCCACTTAAACCAATAATATCCACATTTTCTTCTTTGGCTACTTGTATAATTTTTTCAGCAGGAACCATTACTCCCAAATCAATAATTTCATAATTATTACATCCTAAAACTACTCCAACAATGTTTTTACCAATGTCATGCACATCTCCTTTTACAGTTGCCATCAACACTTTTCCTGCAGATTGCCTTCCTTCTCCTTTTTCAGCTTCTATATATGGCAATAAATAAGCAACCGCTTTTTTCATTACCCGTGCACTTTTTACTACTTGTGGCAAAAACATTTTTCCTTCTCCAAATAAATCTCCTACCACATTCATCCCGTCCATTAAAGGCCCTTCAATTACCTCAATAGGTTTATCAAATTTCTGACGACATTCTTCCACATCTTCATCAATAAACTCTACAATTCCTCGAACTAACGCATGTGAAAGTCTTTTCTCTACTGAATCTTTTCTCCACTCTTGTGTTTCTTTTTCTACTGCTTTTTTAGCCCCAACGGTTTCTGCAAAATCTACCATTCGCTCGGTAGCATCCTCTCTTCGATTCAACAAAACATCTTCAACATGTTCTAATAAATCTTCTGGAATATCTGCATAGACTTCTAACATTCCTGGATTTACAATTCCCATATCCATTCCTGCCTTAATAGCATGATAAAGAAATGCTGAGTGCATTGCTTCTCTCACTACATTGTTTCCTCTAAAAGAAAAAGAAATATTACTAACTCCGCCACTAACTAAAGCTCCAGGCAAATTTTGTTTAATCCAACGAGTTGCTTCAATAAAATCTACTGCATAATTATTATGCTCTTCTAAACCGGTTGCAACAGTTAAAATATTTGGATCAAAAATGATATCGTGAGCTGGAAAATCTAATTCCGTTCTCAATAAATTATAAGCTCTTTCACAAATAGCGATTCTTTTTTCATAAGAATCTGCCTGACCTTTTTCATCAAAAGCCATTATAATTGCAGCCGCTCCGTAACGCTTTATCAATTTTGCTCTTTCTAAAAATGTTTCTTCTCCTTCTTTAAGAGATATGGAATTAACAATAGATTTTCCTTGTGTACATTTTAATCCAGCTTCAATAACTGACCACTTAGATGAGTCAATCATTATAGGAAGTTTAGCAATATCTGGTTCTGATGCAATTAAATTTAAGAAACGAGTCATCACTTCTTCAGACTCCAACATCCCTTCATCCATATTGACATCAATGACCTGCGCGCCCCCTTCTACCTGGCTTAATGCAACAGAAATTGCTTCCTCATAATTCTCTTCTTTTATTAATCTTTTAAACTTAATTGAACCAGTAACATTAGTACGTTCTCCAACATTTACAAAATTACTCTCTGGTCTAACCAATAACGGTTCTAATCCACTATAATTAGGCAATATTCCTTCTTGTTTTTTCTCTCTTGGAGCATATCTTGAAGCAACTTCTGCCATTGCAGCAATGTGCTCAGGAGTTGTTCCACAACAACCTCCAATAATATTAATTAAACCATCTTTAATAAAATCTTCTACCTGATTTGCTGTTTCTGGAGCTTCTTCATCATATTCTCCAAATTCATTTGGCAACCCAGCATTTGGATATGCACTTACAAAAAATGGTGTTTTTTCTGCTATAGTTTGAATATGCGGCCTTAATTGTTTCGCTCCTAGAGCACAATTAAATCCAACACTCAACAAATCCATGTGCGAAATAGAAATCAAAAATGCTTCTACTGTTTGGCCAGAAAGGGTTCTTCCACTAGCATCAGTAATGGTTCCCGAAACCATAATTGGAACTTTATTCCCACTTTCTTCAAAATAAGTATCAATTGCAAATAAAGCTGCTTTAGCATTTAACGTATCAAAAATAGTTTCCACTAATAATACATCAACCCCTCCTTCTATTAAGCCTTTTACTTGATCTTTATAAGCTTCAACCAACTGATCAAAAGTAATTGCTCTATATCCAGGATCATTTACATCTGGAGACATAGAAGCTGTCCTGTTGGTTGGACCCATTGCGCCAGCTACGAAGCGAGGCTTGTTAGGTTCTTTAATAGTAAATTCTGCAGCAACTTCTTTAGCAATTTTAGCTGATTGATAGTTTATATCGTAAACAGCTTTTTCTAATTTATAATCAGCTTGAGCGATAGTCGTTCCGCTAAAAGTATTGGTTTCAACAATATCAGCCCCAGCTGCAAAATATTCTGCGTGTATTGCTTTTATTATTTCTGGTCGAGTAATAGAAAGTAAATCATTATTCCCTTGCAAAGGAATTTCAGAATCTAAAAAAACATCTCCTCTAAAATCTGCTTCTTCTAATTTATAACGCTGAATCATTGTACCCATAGCACCATCCAACACTAAAATTCTTTCTGCTAATATTTCTTTTATATTACTCATATCCTAAAACTAAAAAACCCTCCAACTTAAAAGTAGAAGGGTTCAATTTTATATTTTCTCTACTTTATCTTCTTCCAAATTTCTTTAGAATTAGGAATTGGCACCGGTTTTCCAATCTCGAATTAAACGAAACTTACAGTTGGTTGCCAAGGTTTCATAGGGCCTAATCCCTCCACCTTTCTTGATAGCGCGGAGTCCGCGCAGACAATTTATTTTTTATTATTTAAAAGAACAATAGTGCAAACTTATTCACACTTTATATCAATTCCAAATATTATTGGGGAAATGGACTCTTTATAAATCTCATTTAAAATTTTATTTGGATTAAAACTCTGCATTTTTAGGTGTTCTTGGAAATGGAATTACATCTCTAATATTACCCATTCCTGTTACAAACAACATTAAACGCTCAAAACCTAACCCAAACCCTGAGTGAGGAACTGTACCATATTTACGTGTTTCTAAATACCACCAAACACTTTCTTCTGGTATATTCTGATCTTTAATTTTTTGAGCTAAAACATCGTGCCTTTCCTCTCTTTCTGATCCTCCAACAATTTCTCCGATTCCAGGAAATAAAATATCCATTGCTTTAACCGTTTTCCCATCTTCATTTAACTTCATATAAAAAGCTTTAATGTTAGCAGGATAATCAGAGATAATCACAGGTTTTTTAAAGTGTTTCTCCACCAAAAACCTTTCATGTTCCGATTGTAAATCAGCACCCCATCCATCAATAATAAAATTGAATTTCTTTTTCTTGTTCGGCTTACAGTTTCTTAAAATATCAATTGCCTCGGTATAAGTTATTCTCTCAAAATCATTTTCAGAAACAAACTTCAACTTCTCAAATAAATCTCCTGTTCTTTCCGCTTGAGGCTTCTTTTTATCTTCATCTAAAATTCTATTGTTTAAGAATTTCAAATCATCTTCACAATTCTTTAATGCATAATCAATACAATATTTCAGCATAGCTTCAGCTAAATCCATATTATCATTATTATCAGCAAAAGCAACTTCTGGCTCAATCATCCAAAACTCAGATAAATGACGAGTTGTATTTGAATTCTCAGCTCTAAATGTTGGTCCAAAAGTATATACTTTACTTAAGGCTAAGGCAGCCAATTCTGCTTCTAACTGACCAGTTACAGCTAAACTTGTTTCTTTACCAAAAAAATCTTGTTTATAATCAACTTCTTTATTTTCATCTAAAGGCACATTCTTCAAATCCATTGTAGTTACCTGAAAAGCTTCACCTGCACCTTCAGCGTCTGTAGCTGTAATTAACGGAGTATGTATATTATAAAATCCTTGATTATTAAAAAACTCATGAATAGCAAAAGTCATTGCGTGTCTAACTCTTAAAACAGCAGCAAACGTATTTGTTCGTGGTCTTAAATGAGCAATTTCTCTTAAATATTCTAGCGAATGTTTTTTAGGTTGTAATGGGTATTCTTCTGGATTAGCATCACCTAAAATATTAAATGATTTAACAACTAATTCAACAGATTGCCCTCTACCTTGAGACTCAACTAACTCTCCAACAACTTCAATTGCAGCCCCAGTATTAATTCTCTTTAATTCATTTTCATCTGCTCCTTCAAAATCAATTACAGCTTGGATATTATTAATTGTTGAACCGTCATTTACAGCAACAAATCGATTGCTTCTAAAAGTTCTTACCCACCCTTTAATTAAAATTTCCGATCCAACCTTTGGACTTTCTAAGACATCTGCTATTGTTATTCTTTCCATTTTGTGATACTATTATTTTAGAAAAAGCTAAATTAATTTTATAATTAACTAATAAAAACATCAAATTTAACTTCGGCATTATATTTGTCAAATATTGATTGCGCCAAAATTAATGTTTTTTTACTGCAAATAAGCAGTACTAATTCACAGAATGTTGCGTTTAAATAATCAATAATAAAACCAAATAACGATAGGAAACCAAACTGATTTATCTTTTAATAAGATTAATTTGAAAAAATATTTTG
>JAQXDJ010000228.1 GCA_029251425.1 Vicingaceae bacterium | reverse complement strand
AAGTTGAAAAATTCAAAAAAACATTTTCAGACATATTAAAATAAGATAAAATATATCTTTTGTAATCTTCAAAAGATATTTTATCTTTGTTACAGATGGATAACTATATTATAGAAGGTAAAACAAACACCCCTAGCGTTAATATGAATGCGAGTAATGGGTTCCTTAAATTATTTGGTCGTTCTATCCCTGAAAACCCTGTTAAATTTTACCAACCAATTGAAAATTGGATTGAGAAATTTATTCAAACTTGTCCTGTAGATCTAACTCTACAAATTCATTTAGATTATTTAAATACACACTCTACCGAATGTGTTTTAATTCTAATGAAAAAGATTGAAGGTTATTACAAGTCTTCAAATACTAACATTAAAATTATCTGGAATTTTGATGAGGATGATGAGGATATGGAAGATTTAGGCAAAGACCTATCAACTTTAGTTAGTATCCCTTTTGAATTTGTAGAAGTACAAGAAGAAGATTAATTGTTAGCAATTTTTAAGCAAAAAAAAATGAGCTCCTAAAAGCTCATTTCCATTACTATATCTTATAAATCCAATTATGGGTATCTTCAACTTTCCCTCTTTTTATATCTTGTATAATTTGACCAATTTCGTTTGAAAGAGTTCTTGTATCTAGAGGAGGTAATTCAAACCTTTCATCATTGTAAGTTATAGAGGAAATTTGAGCTAAAGTGGCAGCAGTTCCAGTTCCAAAAGCATCTTTTAATTCACCATTCCTCATTGCAGTAATCACCTCTTCAACAGATACCTTCCGTGTTTCAACTTTAATACCTAAATCTCTTGCTAAAGTTAAAACACTATCTCTAGTAATTCCTGCTAATGTAGTTTTTAAATCAGTAAATGGAGTTAATAAAGTATCTCCAATATGGAACATAATGTTCATTGTACCTGATTCTTCAATATACTTATGCTCTTTAGCGTCTGTCCAAATCAACTGTCGGAAACCTTGTGCTTCTCCAAGTTTTGCAGGATATAATGAAGCAGCATAATTACCAGCAGCTTTTGCATATCCAACTCCACCCTCAGATGCTCTTGTGAATTCCGTTTCTATTTTAACATGAATTTCATCATTATAATAACCACCAACTGGTGATGTAAAAATCATAAACTTATATTCATCCGCTGGTCTAACACCTAACAACTCTTCACTAGCAAATATAAATGGTCTAATATATAAAGAACAACCTTTTACAGCAGGAACCCAATCAGCATCAATCTTTATTAACTGCTTTAAAGCATCCATAAACAGTTCTTGTGGAACAGTTGGCATGCACATTCTTTCAGCTGATATATTTATTCTTTTTGCATTTTCCTCTGGTCTAAATAAGAAAATCTCTCCTTCCTCATTCTTATAGGCTTTCATTCCTTCAAAAACAGATTGACCGTAATGAATTGCAGCACAAGCTGGACTCAAAGTTATTGGTTCATAAGGTGAGATTTTTAAATTGGTCCACTCTCCATTTTTATAATCTGCAGTAAACATATGATCTGAAAATTGCTTTCCAAATTGAATGTTATTAAAATCTACAAACGGTAATTTAGATCCTTTCGATCTCTCTATTGCTATGTTACTCACTATATTCATCGCTTTATCTTCTCCTTTTATCATATTACGAAATTACCAATTTTTATCCGTGTTTTTATGCAAAATAAAAGACAGTAAAAAAGAACGAAAGTGATGCT
>JAQXDJ010000226.1 GCA_029251425.1 Vicingaceae bacterium | reverse complement strand
GTATAGAAAATAGTGAAGATATAATGGACGCAAGATTACTTGCTGAATTATTGAGCGACCAAATAGCTTATCGAATTAGATTATATTCTTACTGTATTTGTAAGAGTACTGATAACTATTTAAAATGGTTGCAAGAAGATTACGAAAGAAAACTAAGACAAAGTTTTAGCGGTAAAATATAATTTCAAAAATCTTTCTAAATTATTTCTTAAAATAACTTGTTTAAAACTCTTTATTATTGAGTTGAATCCTGTTTTTTTTTCAGAGGATTATTATTAATTTCGTTCTCGTAAAGAGAATTAATATTTAGTATTAAAAATAGATAGAATGAAAATATTAGTATGTATAAGTAAAGCACCCGATACAACGGCTAAGATTGCTTTTACTGATGGTGATACAAAGTTTGACGAAGCTGGTGTTCAGTTTATTGTTAATCCTTATGATGAGTGGTATGCTTTAGTAAGAGGTTTAGAATTGAAAGAAGCAAATGGTGGTTCGGTTACTGTTTTAAATGTTGGAGGAACAGATAGCGATCCAATAATTAGAAAAGCACTGGCAATTGGAGCTGATGATGCAGTTAGAATTGATGCTGATACAACAGATGCTTTATATGTTGCAAAACAAATTGCTAACTACTCAAAAGAACAAGGTTATGATATTATATTAGCTGGTAAAGAAACAATTGATTACAATGGTTCTCAAGTTGCTGGTATGATTGCTGAATTAATGGATGCTCCTTATGTATCATTAGCTTCAAAATTAGATATGAACGGAAATACTGCTACTATTGAAAGAGAAATAGAAGGTGGTGCAGAAGTTATTGAAGTAAACACTCCATTTGTGTTGAGTGCAGCTAAAGGAATGGCTGAAGCTCGTATTCCAAATATGAGAGGTATTATGGCTGCAAGAAGCAAACCTTTAACTGTTGTTCCTGCATCTGATGCAAGTACTGCAACAACAATAAAAGGATTTACTTTACCTCCAGCAAAATCTGGATGTAAGTATGTAGATACTGCTGAAGAGTTAGTAGCGTTATTACGTAATGAGGCAAAAGCTATTTAATTAAGAACTTAGAAAAAGAAGATATGTCAGTTTTAATATATACAGATTCAAGCAACGGAGCATTAACTAAAAATGCTTTTGAAGCAGCGAATTACGGTGGTCAATTGGCCAAAGCAGCAGGAACAGATGCAATTGCGGTTGTAGCAGGTTCTGCTTCAGGATTAGAAGAATTAGGGAATTATGGAGTATCAAAGGTCTTGCATGTAAATGATGCAGCTTTAGATAATTTTGATCCTCAAAAAATAGCACATGTTGTAGCTCAAGCTGCTTCAAGTACTGGGGCAGATACAATTATTTTTGCTCATGATTACACTGGTAAATCAGTTGCACCACGTTTATCTGCTAAATTAGATGCAGGTTTAGTTGCTGGAGCTGTTGCATTGCCAAATGGAAATGTGGTTAAAAAAGCAGTTTTTTCAGGTAAAGCTTTTGCTGAGGTTGAAATTACTACAGCAACAAAAATAATTTCTGTTTTACCAAATTCTTTAGATAAAGTAGAAACTGGAGGAAGTGCTGTAGTTGAAGCTTTAAGTTTAGAACTGCCAAGCACAGGAATTACAGTAAAAGAAATCAAAAAAGAATCTACAGAATTATCATTAACAGAAGCTGATGTAGTTGTTTCGGCAGGTAGAGGGTTAAAAGGACCAGAAAACTGGAGAATGGTTGAAGATTTGGCAAAAGAATTGGGAGCAGCTACAGCTTGTTCTCGTCCGGTTGCTGATATCGGTTGGAGACCTCATCACGAACACGTTGGTCAAACAGGAATTGCTATTAGACCAAACTTATACATTGCAGCAGGAATTTCTGGAGCAATACAGCATTTAGCTGGAGTTAATGGAAGTAAAGTTATTGTTGTAATTAATACTGATCCAGAAGCACCTTTCTT
>JAQXDJ010000186.1 GCA_029251425.1 Vicingaceae bacterium | reverse complement strand
TCTCTCCAACCTATAATTTGTCTTACAAAACCTTCGGTAGAATTAATAGGCACATTGTTTTCTTTAGCATAAAGTAAACAAGCATCAATAATCTCTTTAGGCGTTATTAATCCTAAATTAAGCATAGGAGTTAACACGCTGTGGTTGAGTATAGAGTTTTCTGCAACAATGGCATCTTCATAAACACCAAACTCCATAAAGCGTTGTTCAAAAAACTGATTGAGCCAACCTTTTGTAGCTTTAAAACTTGTTGGGTATAATGAATATTTGGTAAGACTTCCTAAGTGACTCGAAAAGTTCGTTTCAACATATTGTTTTGCTTCTTCATAATATCCATCTACATCAGGAAAATGAATAGATGGTGGTGTTTTTTTAGCAGGATATTTTTTCCTGTTCTCTGTATCAAATGTCCATTTACCACCAACTGGTTTTCCATCATCATCCATTAAAATATTTCGCTTTTTACGCTGCTCAGTGTAAAAAGTAGTTTGGTGGTATTTCTTTTTATCGCTCCTAAAAAACGAAGCGAGATCTTTTTTAGAATTTAAAAATAAAGGTGAATTATACGGTGTTGATTTTATTTCATTTTCAAGAAAGCCTTTATCTAATCTTTTTTGAAGCCAATTATCTACTGGATCTATGTAGTTGATTTGTTCAACACCCTTAGCTTTCAATTCTGGAATTAATAACCTGATGTCTGAGATATTTTGAGTAGCTTCTATATAGTGTACTTCAAAATTTTTCTCTTTCCGAAGAAAATCTGCATAGCGTTTCATTGTTGCCCTATGAAAAGCTATTTTCTGTTGATGAAACTTATATTGTCTAAAGAACAAGAATTCTTCAACGATATAAAAAGGGACATTATTTTCAAAAAGTGGTGACTCTTTAAATAACTGGTTCGGAAATATTAAGTTGATTTGTTTCATTGATTTTATTTGTTTCTTCTGCAGCGTTCACTACAATATTTAACTTCTTCCCAATTCTTTTCCCATTTTTTACGCCATGCAAACGGAAGTTTACAAACAATACATATTTTTTGAGGAAGGTTTTCTTTTTTCGTCATCTTGCATTTACATGAATTTGTAATAAACGCCACTTTTCTTTTTGAACTGCAGGGTGTTTTTTGTGTCCCCAAATTTTATCTCTTGCAAGTCTTGCACTTTCTTGTAAATCGACAATAGGAAGCGGGTATTCTTCTCCAATAATAACCTCACAAAACAATTGCTCCATTGCTGTCATTTTCCATGGTTCATGAATGTGCAGTTCTGGTACATTTTTCAATTCTGGAATCCATTTTTTAATAAATACTCCTTTAGGGTCATGTTTTTGAGAGTTTTTTACAGGATTATATAACCGAACAGTGTTAATGCCAGTTGTACCAGCTTGCATTTGAAATTGAGGATAATGAATACCAGGTTCATAATCTAAAAACTGTTTAGCCAAATGATAGGCTCCATCTCGCCAATCTTGATCTAAGTTGAATGCTAAAAAAGAAACTACCATCGCTCGCATTCTAAAATTAATCCAGCCAGAATGTTTCAACGCCCGCATACAAGCATCAATTAACGGATAACCTGTTATACCTTTTTCCCATGCTTTTATAAAAGCTTCATTTTTTTCATGTTCTAACAATTCATACCCTCTATTGATGCAAGCAGTTTCATAACTACACTCTACTTCAAATTTCTGAATAAAATGACAATGCCAATGCAACCTTGTAAGCATTGCAGAAAAAGCACTATCATTTTTTGTTCCATTAGGATGTGTACCTATAAACTGAAAAGCCTGTTTAATACTTAAATTACCCCAAGCTAAATAAGGAGAAAGTCTGCTACAAGCAGTTCTACTTTCTGTAGGTTTAGAAATATGTCGTTGATAATTAAAACCTCTCTTTTGAGTAAATGATTTTAAATAACGCCAAGCATTTTGCTCTCCGGCTGGTTGGTATTGTTTTGGATATCGATTGAGTTGAGTTTTTAATTTTGTTGGGATTAAAAAAGAGTGCTCAATTTTTACCTCTTGCGAAACAGAATAGCTATTTTGGATAATTGATGTATGCATTTCTCTATGCCACTGCTTACTCCAATCATTTCGGTTTTTAATACCTCTCAAAATACCATCTCGCTGCGATTCTTGCCAACTAATTTGATTATGAGAACAAAATAATTTTACTTTTTTATCACGTTGCCAAGTAGTCTGAGTTCCGCTTTCTCGAAAGCTAAAAATTGTTTTTATATCAAAATTTTCTTTAAGATGTTTAAATATATTTAACGCTTCTCCATAAAAAATTTCGACACTTCTATTATATAGCTTTAGTGTTTTATTTAGTGATAAAATAGAATGGTACACAAACTGCAAATGCCTTAAGCTGGTATCAGGATATTCAATAAGCGAAGGTTCAAACATGTAGATTATAACATATGGGATACCTGCATGTTCAGCCTTTAATAAAGGTTCGTGATCCTGAGATCGAATATCACGTTTTAACCAAACAATATTTATAGACAGCTTACTCAATATTTCAACTGTTTTCTGCATTTTTTCCAAAACGAAAAGTAAGAAGGAAAATAGCCTTCAACCTCAAACATCCATTCTCTTGATTCCTCTATCCCCCTATAATGATTACTAAGAGGGTGTTCTTTATAGTAGATATCTGCTATATTATAAGTGTTTGTAAAATCACTAAATTCACCTATAAAAATTTGAATATGATTTAAGTTTTCTTCTGAAAATTTAATAATAAAATCAATCGATTTTTGAGATACAGGATATTGTTCAAAATGAGAAGGCTCTAATAATAAAATCCGATTAACTGAAATGTCTTTTTTCCAAATTGGATCTAGATTGTAAAAGTTATAAATACAGACTGGCAGGGTTTCATCAATTTTTATATTTCCCTGTTTTGGCAAAGCTGTCTTTAAAACTAAAGGGTTTGTCTTTTTTAAAACCTCAGGGATTTGCATATCAGCAAAAACATCATAAGGAACATCTAAAAAAGTATTTTTTTTTTTTTTAAAACAATATCTATTAATGTTTTCTTGATTAGCAACATATTTCTTGTTAGCATTTGCTCCAGCAACCCACTGCCAACTTAATGCATTGCTTGCCCAGTCTGCATCGAGCAAATGATAATACATCCATTGAGCAGGTCCTTTCCAATAACTTTGACCCATATTACAAGCGATAGCTGCAACATACATCCTAACATGGTTGTGCATATAGCCTGAAGAATAAAGTCTATTAATAGCATTATCAATTGCTTCAACACCTGTTTTAGCTGCTACAATTGCTTCTGAAATAGCTGTATTTGAAACTCGCTTTTGCTCGTGTTTTAAATCTTTATTAATCCCATCTTCTTTTGCAACCCAAACCTGTTGCCAATAATCTCTCCATGCTAATTCTTGAACAAATTTTTGAATTCTAGCAGGTTCATATCCTCTTGCTATCATTTCAGAAAATATAAATTTTGTAGAAATAATACCTCTAGAAATATAGGGTGATAAGTAGGTAACGGCTCCATTTATATAGTTTCGTGATGAACCATACCCAACAGGATCTATCTTTCTTACACGCTGAAGAATTTCATCATAATCTGTAGGAAAAATAGGTTCTTTTTCGAATAACTCCATTTATCGCTTACTTATTTTATTTCCCGAAATTGCTCTTTGACGAGAGCATTTAAAACGTCTAATATCTGAATTTCTTTTATGCAAGTGTTTCTGGCTAACACCACTATTAACTCGTTTGCGCCAACGTTTAAAGCTAGAAAGCTTGAGATTACCTCGCATTAATTTTACAACTTCCTTTTCAGGCAATCCAAATTGAAATAAAATAGCCTCAAAAGGTGTTCGATCCTCCCAGGCCATTTCAATAATTCGGTCTAGTTCTATTTCTGTAAATCCTTTTGCTTTTGTCATTACTTTATTATAAATTAATTTAAATTTCTATGATTTCTTTTTTGATAAACAATTCCATAATCCAAAGACCTTTTTAATTATTTTTTTGACATGCAAAACAAAACACATCAAAACTTATTAATTAAAAAAAACGGAGTTAATTACCCTAAAAAATCAACTAAAAATTTACATACAAAATACTATCAATAAATAATCCTTGACTCGCATAAACAAATTTCTTTCAAGGTCAAAATGCGCTTAATAATCTTGGAATTATCTTTTAAATGCTTATCCTTTCTTATTCTTAAAAACTCCCCGTCAGCATGAATACTTAAAAAATCTGACCGAAACATGTTTAAACGGTAATAAGGAATAACCCAAGAATACCTGCTGTTTCGTTGATTAAAATGAATCATAATTCCCTTTGGGCGTAATTCAAAATTGCAATAACGCAAACTCATATTTGCACTGAAACAATACTTAAAACCAGGGCTAAAATCTTCAATAATCATCCGAGAGGAGCCAATACCTTTCATTTTAATTCTTTCAATAAAGGAAAAAGGTTCTCCAACCAGCGCAGCAATCTTTTTAACAAGGTCTTTCTCTAAATAAGTTGTATTGACTATCATAATTCATATTTTTTATAATTCATCACTTTTATTGGGCCGGCTTTCAAAGAGTTCATCAATCCTAACAATCCGAAAAGGGTTCGATTGACATACAGAAAGTGTTTAGACCCTCGGCTTCCATTTAATTTCCTTATCCGTTTATCATCCTTTAGTGTACTTCCCAACTTCAATAAATCATTAAAAAATTCAGGTTGGCTAAAATCAAACAAGTCAAACTGAAAGGGTTGATTAAGAATGGACAATACATCTTTAAATGTATCTGTAAGTAGTTTTTTATCTACAATACTATCTTCTTCTAAAACCATTTCAAGCTCATCAAGTAATGGAAGCAATTTTTTCGGATTTATAATGTTTTCAATTTTTGTTAACTCAAAATACGGATCATAAAACTCTTGTGGCAATATTTTAACACAACCAAAGTCCAATGCAATGAGTTCATTATTTCCACTCACTAAAAAATTCCCCGGATGCGGATCGGCATGCACTTTTTGCAAGACATGAATTTGATACATAAAAAAGTCCCAAAGTGTCTGTGCAATATAATTTCGCTCTTCAATATTGGCTTTTGATTGCGTATATTCTGAAAGATGTAATCCATCCATCCACTCCATAGTAAGCAAATATTTAGACGAATATTCAGTAAACCCTTTCGGAAATACTAAGCCCTCAATATGTTTGCATGCAGCCGATATCTCCTTAAGCTGATCCAATTCTAGCTCATAATCTGTTTCTTCTTGCAACTTATTATTAACTTCTATAAAATACTCCTCTACTTCTGCACTTTTCAGATTAAACATGCGAAGTGCAAAAGGTTTAATAAGATTGAGATCAGAAGAAATGCTTTCCGAAACTCCTGGATACTGTACCTTGAGCGCAAACTTTTGATCTCCTCTCCAAGCCTCATGCACCTGACCAATACTCGCAGCATAAGTACTTGTATAATTAATGCGGTCAAACTTAGTTTTAGGGTCGCCTCCAAGGCCTTTGCTAATTACTTTTTTTGAAAGTGGAGGCGACAATGGTGGAACACTAAATTGGGCCAATGAAAACTTTTCTACAAATGCTTTTGGAAGTAACTCTTCATCCATACTCATCATTTGAGCAACTTTTAAAGCACTCCCTTTTAACTCACTCAATCCGTTGTAAATGTCCTCTGCATTTGCTTCATTCAACCGATCTTTCGCCATATCTGGATCTGAGACCAATTTATCTCCAAAATACTTGATGTAATTTGCCCCTACTTGCGTTCCAAACTTTAACATTTTAGAAGCACGCTGAATTTTTGTTGTTGGTATTTTATCTATTGTCTTCATTTCTTATTCATCATAAATTTTCCCAAATCAACAATACTATTTAACACATTAGAATCCGACAATTCAAAACTTAGTTTTAGTGATTTTTCTATAAAAACATCCGTCTTTTCAAAACCAGAAGAGGTATCTTGTAACCAATATTTTAAAATAGAGATAAATTGTATCCATCCAGCAGTTTGAATAGTTTTATGTTGGATCTTGTTATCAGGTATAAAAGACATAAAATCAAGCGTAACATCAAGCGTATTTAAAAACGTCAAAAAACTTTCCTTACTCTTGTGAAGCACTTTTAATGATCGAAGATCCATCTTTTCTTGCGGCAGTAAAAAGACGAGCAAAGAACGGTTTGATTTAAAAACCTCTGCTAGTGTCAAATAAAAAGTCAGCAATTGATGTTTGGCATCTTTTGATTTCGCGATTTCGTCATCTTCAGCTGTAGTTAAAACGATTGCGTTATCAACCATTCTTAATAAAATCTCAGCATCCAATTGATCAAAAGATGAAAAATGATTATAAAACGCTGACTCGTCCATTTTTAACCCTTCGCAAAAATTATATACTGAAGAAG
>JAQXDJ010000179.1 GCA_029251425.1 Vicingaceae bacterium | reverse complement strand
GTGGTAAATATAAAGTGCTAAGTGGTATTTTAGTAAAAACAATCGTTGGTAGTATAGTTTTTACGATTTAATCTTTTCAATTTGTATTTACATTTGTTTGTGTATAGCTTGGCTAGTTTTATTCCGAAGTAAATATCCATACCGTATAAATCTTGATTTTTAACGAGAGGCAATAAACGATCTGTTCCTATAATAATGTTGTTCCAAAAACGAAATGCTAGCCCAACAGAAGGGTATTGGTATCTTCTTAAAGAAATTGGGAGTGCAACTTCAAACCTTGGTAATTCAAGCCTTGGAGTTACAGCTAATAAATTTTGTCGGTTAACATCTAGTTGATTAAAAAAAGAAAGATTCTGAACAAGTGTAGCATTTACATAGAATCCATTTTCAAAATTGTAATCATATTGTAATGAAAGTGCTGTTGGAAGATATGCAGTGTATTCTCGTTTAGAATTATCAATTCTAGCAAAAGAATTTCTTAGTTTTTCGTCTATGTCACTTGCTGAATTTATGGAAGTATTACTGTATTCTTGCCATGTTCCAGGTTGTCTGGTAATTTCTCCATAGTAAGCTTCTGTTCTGTTTGTGATGTAACCTAAATCTAAAATTGAAGCTCCAATTTTGTATTTGTACTCAGATTTTCTACAACTATTTCTTTTAGAGTAAGGCGTGTAATTGTCAATACTCTTTAATGTTTTTTTGTAGGTAAACCCTAAGTCTGTTGACCATCCGCTACCAGAATTAAAAGCAGGTTCTGTAAATCCGTATTTGGCATCAGTTCTTCCATTAAAAACAATGTCTTCAGTATCGGGAACAATATAACTTACTTTATTAATGTTTGTTCCAACATGTGAAATTCCGAAAAGACGTTTTAAGGATATTCCTGCCATATACATGTTGTTGCTTTCTTGTTTAAATATAAGTCCGTAATTAATTCCAATTTCACCCCAGGCCATAGCGTTTGCTTTAATGTTGGTTTTGTGGTAATTGACTCCTCGCTGAGGAAGGAATGTAAAACCTTCAAATCCAAACTTAGCTAGATCAGCAGGAAGGTTTCGGACATCACTAACAGATCTTACCTGAGTGTTTATTCCGAAAGCATGTTTTCCAACATTGAAAGATACTGAAGGTCCGTGTATGGCAATATCTGCATATCCATATTTGTCAGATTCATTATAATTGTCTAGCGCATCAGGAATATTATCACTGTTAAATAAAAGACTTCTAGCAGAGCTGTTAGGTAAGAAGATATAATTATTATCTAAAAATGCAGAAGCTCCAATCAAATTAATTTCCCATAAAACTTTAGAATCTACAATGGATGATGGGTTAAGAAGTACAGAGCTTGTAGGCGAATAATTACTGTTCGCAATCCCCATGTTTTCTTGACAAAAGGCCGAAGAAACTTGGAAGAAAATGATAATTATTAAATACTTAATTTTAGACATCTATAATTAAAACGAGTAAACTCTTATTAAAATGCAATTTTAGTGTATTTTTTTAGAAGAGAACAAGAAAAAGAAGGAATGATGTTAGCAGGCATAGAAAAAGAAGTAAGTTATAGAACAAGCAGAAGTGGTGGTGCTGGTGGACAAAATGTTAATAAGGTTTCTACTAAAAAAATACACTAAAATTGCATTTTAATAAGAGTTAACTCGTTTTAATAATAGAT
>JAQXDJ010000178.1 GCA_029251425.1 Vicingaceae bacterium | reverse complement strand
AAAAACAGACAACAAAGAGTTGTGTGAGTTTGTTTACTCTTCTAAGATTATGCAAAAGTTCAGAAGCTTATAAAACCAAAGAAAGCTTTTAGAAAACCTTCAATTTTAATTTAGTTACGATTTCTTTAATTAAGAATAGCTATCGCAATAAAAAAGCCCTGTTAGAAATATCTAACAGGGCTTTTGTTATGTGTTAATGTAGGTTTTACTCTACAATTAATTTAACAGTTTCATTGTTTACAGTTAAGAAATAAATTCCTTTGCTGTAATCAGTTAATGAAATTTGGTGGTTTGTGTTACCAGAAACATTTACAGTTTCTGTTAAAACAGTTTGTCCAACAACATTTTTAACAGTTAAGTTAACATTGTTAGCTTCGTTAGAAGATAAGTTAATGTTAAATACTCCGTTACTTGGGTTAGGGAAGATGTTAAACTTTAATGCATTATTTTGTTCCTCAACACTAGTAGGATCAAGAGCTGGATCAAAATTCATTCTAACCATTGGAGTTTGTGTTGTAAAGTAGTTTTGACTAGCGTTTGGATTATCCATTGTTCCGTAATAGATAAGACTTGTTCTTGATCCACTTCCAGTACCATCAGAAGAATTTCCACTTGTACCATAGTAAAACTCAGTTAAAGAGCTTACTCCTGCAAAATAAGTTGAATTTGGGTTTAAGGCTACAGGTGAAGTAAATATCAATGATGTAACATTGTCAATCATTGCAGTTGTACTTTGGTAAAATGCTGTTGAAGCAACTATTGTAAAACCAGTAGCAGTTGATTCATAAACAACAGCTTTAAAGTTTGTTCCAACTGGAGTTCCAGCACCAACAACAACATCAAGAGCTGTTAAGTTATCTGCAGCCCAAATGTCATAAAGATTTCCAGCTTCAAAAGCAGACGCTTGTGGACAATTTCCATTACAATCATCAGTACCTCCACCAGCACCTGGTGTTCCGTAATCATCATACGCATAAACGTATTGAGAAATTTCATACGCAGGGAATGTAAATGTATTGTTTGCAGGAGTTATATCAGTAGAATCAGAAGCTACAGTCATTGTTGCAACATAAGAAACACCAACAGTAGCAGGTGGAGTCCAAGAAGTACCAATACTATCAGTTGCTCCGGCAAGAACAGTTTGTGGTGTACTTGCTGCTGTAAATGCTCCAGAGTTAATATCAATAGTCATAACTGTATTTGGTTGATCAACTGCACCGTCATTTTTTACTGCACCATCATAATCGATAGGTTGTATTTGACTTACAGGAATTCTTGAGTAAGAAAATGCTGCTGTACCAAAATAAGGTTCAGTTAAGATTAGCTCGTTATTTTCTCCTTGTTGAATTTCAACTTTGTCTATCATCCAAGAGTAATCGCACCCACCTTGGAATAAAAATCCAATATAAACAATAGGTTGATTTGCCGCTGTAGCTGATATGTTAACTGAAACTGTATGTGGATTAGCCGCTGCAGCCGCTGTAGTAGATCCATCACCATATGCGTTTACAGCAACATCGTTTACTCTATACTTAGTCCAGTTAACATTGTTAGTACTTACAATAACAAAAGTAGAATCATTAAATCTTCTATGGTAGTTATCAAATACAAGGTTAACACTAGGTTCAGATCCAAGAACAGTAATTGGAGCTGTAGTAGTTATTTGAGCGTCTTGATTTCCTGAACACATTAAATCAGAATCGAATAAAGCAATTTTACCGTCATCAGAAATGATATTTGGGATAAGGAATGCTCCTGATGGAGCTGTTGTTGAAGTGTCTCCCATTACCCAGTTATCAGGAGCAACATTTGCTGTCATAGTCCAATCAGCAGGAACATCAAAATCATTATCCCATAATACAGCACCTTTGTTATTTTGAGCTTGAGTATTAGATTTAATTGATTTTCCTGTAGTAATAGTTTTTCTAGCAATAGCATCATCTACTTTTTGTCCAAAAGACATCGAGCAGATTGAAAGTGCTAATGCACTTAAGTAAATTTTTTTCATAATTTTAGTTTTGTTTAGTTTGAAAGACAAATGTAATAAATTTTTATATCAGATTAAAGCAAATAATATTAACGGTCAGAAATAATAGTTTTTCGGTATTTATTTCAAACAAGCATTCCTTCTTTTAAGTGTTATATTTTGGTTAATAGTTTTTTTAAAAAATTAAAACTTGAATAAACCGCATTTGGTAAAACCTAATATGGGTAGAGTGTTTACTTCGTAAGGATTACCTCTGAAAATTCTGGAGAGGCTTATGTTAAGAAGATGATTTACGCTAATTAAGAATATTTTTCTTTTAGCTTAACAGACCAGTTCCAGAGTAAGAGTAAAACAGATAGGCCTGCTAATATTCTTCCTAACCAATCCCCACTTTCTGAATAAAAAGTCATTTTATTGTTGCTGTTAAGTGTGCTTGAAATTGCGTCTTCTTCCCACCAATTAGTAGCTTTTGTTATATCTCCTCTTTGATTTATAAAGCAAGATGTCCCAGTGTTAGCACTTCGAGCAACGCTCCTTCTATTTTCAATTGCTCTAAGTCGAGCAAATGCTAAATGTTGTTTGTAACCTGGAGTGTCTTCCCACCAACCATCGTTTGTAATAATAAAAATTAGATTAGCTCCTTTTTTAATGTAGCTAGAGCAATAACCCGCAAAAACAGACTCATAACAAATTACCGGAGCAATAGCAATCGAGCCACTTTTGAATATCTTAGCTTCCTTTTCTGCACCTAAACTCCCGAAAGTTCCACCTAAATTTAATGCTAGTTTTTCTAACGGAGCTAGCAATTTTGGGTAAGGCATTTTTTCTACCCCTAATACTAATTTAGATTTATGGTAGGTTTGAATTTGGTCAGTTTTGTCAACTAAGATTGCCGTGTTAAATGAATCGTACCATTTTTTAGGATTTCCATAACTGCGAGCTGTTAGGGTTGGCTTATTTTTTTGAATACCATATTCAATTTGAGAACTGATTCCTGTTAAAAATTTAAGATTAGGAAATTCATTAATAAGTTTCCTAATTTCAATAACACCATAGTTTTTTTCAAATTCTGATTCTTCGCTTCCTCTTGGAATTGCTGTTTCTGGAGCAACTATATATTGTGTATTTAATGTGACTTTTTGCTTGGCTAGATTTATTATTGTGTTGACCTGTTCAGCTTCTGTAATTCGCCCAAATTTATGATAAGGATCAATGTTGGGTTGTACAACAACAACTTCTACTGGATTTTTTTCTTCTACGTAATTCGTATAAACAATAAGAGAATAAACAATAGGAATAAGGATGGATCCAGAAACAGCAAT
>JAQXDJ010000150.1 GCA_029251425.1 Vicingaceae bacterium | reverse complement strand
TAAAGAAGCAAAAGCATATACAATTTATGCAGACTTTTTATATCAAGAAAAAAAACTTGAAGGAGCTAAAGAGAACTACTTAAAAGCATTAGAATTAGATAACTCTAAACTCCCAATATGGAATCAATTAATGTTTATCGAATCTGAATTACAAGACAATGAAGCATTGTTGAGGGATAGTAAAAAAGCATTAGAATTATTTCCTAATCAACCGCTGTTTTACTTCTTTTATGGAGCTACAAATCTTCAGAAAAAAGAATACGCTGAAGCTATTGAGTATTTAACGATTGGTAAAGATTATGTAATTAAAAACCCTCCTTTGTTGGCGCAGTTTTATGCTAATTTGGGAGATGCTAACCATGGGTTAAAAAAATATAAAGCATCTGATGCAGCTTATGAAGAGGCTTTAAAAATTGAACCTAAAAACATTTATGTTTTAAATAATTACGGTTATTACCTTTCGTTAAGAGAAGAAAAACTAGATAGAGCTGAAGAACTTTCAGCATTGTGCAATGAATTAGAGCCCGATCAATCAAATTATCAGGACACTTACGCTTGGATATTATATAAGCAAGAAAAATACATTCAAGCAAAAGAATGGTTGGAGAAAGCATTAAATAACGGAGGAGAAAACAATGCAGTTATTTTAGAACATTTAGGTGACACTCATGCTAAGCTGAACAATTTGATAAAAGCTTTAGAGCTTTGGAATAAAGCAAAAGCAATTAACGATGGATCTACTTCAAAATTTTTAGATCAAAAAATAGCAGATAAAAAACTTTATGAATAAATCGAAGGTTTTATACTGGTTGTTTATTGTTTTTGTTGGAACTTTAGTTTTTTCGTGTAAAGTTCAAGAAAAGGATAATGTTAAGTTAAAAGTAAAACCACGTTCTCCTAAGTTTTTAGTTAAGAAGCTAAAATCTAATGAATTTCAATTTGAAACAATTTCTGCCAAAGCAAATGCTACAGTAATTGATAGTTCAGGCAAAAAAACAGCTTTTAAAACACATTTACGAATTAAAAAAGATAGTATCATTTGGATGTCTATTTCTAAATTAAGTATAGAGGCTGCACGTGTTATTATTACAACAGATTCTGTTAAAATCTTAAACAGATTGAATAAAGAATATTTTATTGGCGATTTTAGTTACATCAATAAAGTGTTCGGAACAGATTTAGATTATCAAATGATGGAGGCATTATTAATAGGAAATAGTTTAGATTTTGATGAAGAAGACCGAATTAATTCTAGGGTTGATCGAAAAAAAGATTTGTACTATTTGAGTACGGTTAAAAAGAGAAAAGTTAAAAAAGAATTAAAGAAAGAAAAGGAGAAAATTAAAGAGGATGGTCAAGTACTTTGGTTAGACCCAATAACTTTTAAAGTGAAAGAGTTATTATTAACCTCTCCAGAAAATAGTCGTTCGTTATTAGGGGTGTATTCTACTTATAATAAAGTTGATGAGCAATTAATTCCTTTTGATTTACGTTTTGTATTAAAATCATTAACAACTAATACATTAGAGGTAAAATATTCTAAACTCTCATCAGGTAAAGTATTATCGTTTCCATTTAAAATTTCATCTAAGTATGTGCAGATTCAAAAATAAAGCCGCCCATACTCTTTGTATGTTGTTACTTTTAGTAATGGCAATACCAGTTATTGCTCAAAATAAAAGCGACCTTGAGAAGAAGAAAAAGAAACTTCAAAATGAAATTAGATTAACAAATAAGCTACTAAAAGAAACGCGTAAAAACAAAGATTTATCCGTAGATGAGTTATTGAAATTGAAAAGTAAAATAAACTCTAGAGCGAATCTAATTGCTGCAATGAGTTCAGAAATGCGATTGATAAATAAAGAGATTGCAGCCAATAAAAATGAAATTACAACATTAGAACAGGAGCTTGCTAGTTTAAAATCTGAGTACGCAAAAATCATTTATTACGCTTTTAAGCATAGAAGCTCGTACGACAAGATGATGTTTGTTTTTGCATCTAAAGATGTAAATCAGGCTTATAAAAGATTAAAATATATTCAACAATATTCAGAATATAGAAAAAGGCAAGCGGTAGAAATTGTTAAAACACAAGAAACATTAGGATCAAAAATTTCTTTATTAAATCAGACTAATGAAGAGAAATCTGTGTTAGTTTCATTAGAAAAGCAAGAGAAAGAAAACTTAGCTTTAGAAAAATCAGAACAAGAAAATATAGTTCAAAAACTACAAGGAAAGGAGCAAGAATTAAAAGATAAATTAAAAAAGAAAGAGCAAGCTAAGCGGAAATTGCAGAAAGCAATTCAAAGAATAATTGAAGAAGAAATTAGAAAAGCGCGTGAAGCGGCTAAGAAAAATGGGAAAACATCAAAAGGATTTCCGATGACTCCAGAAGCATTAAAGCTTTCTAATTCATTTGCTTCTAATAAAGGGAAATTACCTTGGCCAGTTAAACAAGGAGTTATTACAGGTCAATTTGGAAAGCATCCTCATCCGGTTTTAGCAGGTATTGTGGTTAATAATAATGGTATAGATATTAGTACAACAAAAGGAGCTACATCAAGAGCTATTTTTGCTGGAGTAGTAAGTTCTGTAGCTATTATTCCTGGAGAAGGGAAGGTTGTTATGGTTAGACATGGAGAATATTTAAGTGTTTATTCATACATGAGTGAAGTTTTTGTAAGTAAAGGAGACAAGATTGAACTAAAACAAGATTTAGGAGTATTAGTAAATGAATCAGGAAAATCTAAAACACAAGTACACCTAGAAATTTGGAAAGGAATGACCAAACTAAATCCTAAATATTGGATCTTTAGAAAGTAAAATTTAAAATGTTTTAATGATGTCTGAGTATGCAACAGCTATAATCATCCATTTTATTATTCCTGTTGTTGGCATATTATTGTTTTTAAGAATCAGAAAACAAATGAAAACTGAAAAGATTGTTAACCCTCCTGAATTAGAATTTTTTGTCGTTTTTGCAACATATGGAGGGTTGTTGTTAGTAGTTTTCACGGCTTTTTTTTGGAAATGGTCTGGAATGGCTTCGTTAGGATTGTTATATCTAACCATAGGAGCGCCCATTCTATTATTGATAAAACTTAAAACACTCTCTAAAAATAAAAATAAGTCCAAGTATCATTATTGGGTTTATAGTTCTTCAATTTATTATGTAGTTGTATTGGCAATAACTATCCTTACTCTTTTAATTTTTTCATAGATGATCAAATTATTTACTCCAGTCTCCATTAAAAAAAGTGGATTTAGTATTTCACATGAGGGTGCTGTTTTTTTAATAGGATCTTGTTTTACCGAAAACATTGGAGAGAAACTAGCAGATAATAAGTTTGATGTTTTTACGAATCCAACTGGAATTATTTTTAACCCAATATCTGTTGTAAATTCATTAAAAAGTGTTTTTGAGCAAAAGGAATTTCTTTTAGAAGATTTAAGAGATCACAATAATAAATGGTTCAGCTTTAATCATCACGGAAGCTTTTCTTCTTTTGATAAAGAACAATGTTTAGCTCAGATCAATCAAACAAATCAGTCAGCACACGATCATCTTAAAAAAAGCAAAACAATATTTATTACACTAGGCTCTGCTTGGATTTATGAATATGAGAGGTTTGGTGTAGTGGCCAATTGTCATAAAATACCAAATAAGAATTTTACCAAACGGTTACTTTCTGTTAAAGAGATTTTAAACGCTTTTGAGCAAATTAAAGCTGATTTAAAAGATTATAATGTTGTTTTTACAGTAAGCCCTGTTAGACATATTAAGGATGGTTTACACGAAAACAATTTAAGTAAAGCTACATTAATATTGGCTATAAATAATTTGGTTGAGCAACATACCAATTTTCATTATTTCCCGGCTTATGAACTGGTAATTGATGAGTTAAGAGATTACCGTTTTTATAAAGAGGATTTAGTTCATCCAACGGATTTGGCGGTTAATTATGTTTGGGAAAAATTTATAAATTGTTATTTTGATAAGGACACAGAATTATTAGTTGAGGAGATTCAAAAAATAAAATTAGCAGCTAATCATAAGCCATTTAATTTTGGTAGTGAAGAGCATCGGCAGTTTATTATGAAGCAAATTGGATTAATGAATGATCTTTCGAAAAAGCACGATTTTCTTAATTTTAAAGCGGAGGTTAAACAAATAAGTACGCTGAAATGAATTTGAACGTAAGCATTATACAATCAGAATTGCATTGGGAAAATGTTGGCCAAAATTTGGAAATGTTTGCTCAAAAAATTGATGAAATTTCTAAACCAACAGACATTATTGTTTTGCCAGAAATGTTTAATACAGGGTTTTCTATGGATTCTGAAAAGTTAGCTGAAACCATGAGTGGAAAAACGGTTGCTTGGATGAAAGCTCAAGCTAATAAAGCGGATTCTGTTATTACAGGGAGTTTAATAGTTGAAGAAGAAGGAGCTTTTTACAACCGATTAATTTGGGCTGTTCCAAATGGAGAAATTCAAGTTTACGATAAACGACATTTGTTTAGAATGGCAGGGGAGCACAACTATTTTTCGGCTGGAGAAAAAAGACTAATTGTGAATTATAAAGGTTGGAGAATTTGTCCATTAATTTGTTATGATTTACGCTTTCCCGTTTGGTCAAGAAACACTTCAAAGAATGATAGCCCTGCTTATGACTGTTTAATTTATGTTGCCAATTGGCCAGCAGTAAGAAAACAACCTTGGAGTAAGTTACTAGAAGCAAGGGCTATTGAAAATCAGTGTTATGTAGTTGGTGTAAATAGAGTTGGAGAAGACGGAAAGAGGATTACATATACTGGGAATTCGGTGGTTGTAAATCCAAAAGGAGATGTAATATCTAACATAGCAGAAAATACAAATACTTCTGAATCGGTTGATTTGTTTTTATCCGAATTAAATGATTTTCGAGAAAAATTCCCCGTGAGTATGGATGGGGATGAGTTTACTCTTTAATGGTCCAATTAATATCGTTGTCCCAGTTGGCACGGATCTTAATTTCTTTTTGGTAAATGATTACTTTTTCAGGCTGTAATCCTTCTAAATAATTTCCAGTATTCCACTTTTTATCACCATTTTCATCAATTATTATTTTAAGGGAATATTGACCAGCAGGTAAGTAGTTATATTGTGCTTTTTGATTTCCAACAAGATAATCCTCTTTAATAATTTTGTTTTTTTGCGAAAGCTGTACAATATAATTTTCTGTAAAATTTGGATTAATAGTTAAGTTAATTACTCCATAATCAGCTATCTTTTTTGTTTTGAAATTAAGTTTGATGGTGTCATTTTTTAATCCATAAATATCTTCAAAAGTTTTTGGAGGGATAAATAGTTGGTAAGAAGTGTTTTCTTTAAAATCATAAGCTAATTCAAATTCTTTTAACCCAATATCTGTAAAAAACGAACTGGTAATTAATACACTATCTTCATAAATTGTTAAGCTATCAGCGTTATATTTAGAAAAAGGTCTAATAGTTTTAAGAATAATGTTTTGGTCTAAATTGAAACTGCTAGTGATGTTAGAGCTTACAGTTAGCGTGCTGTCTTTCATTTCGGAACGCTCAATAAGGTCAAAGCTAACAGTATCTAGAACTTCTTCCTTGTCTTTAATTAACAATTCAACCTCGTCATCAAAAGCTTCTGGATAAAGCCAAACAACAACACTGTCTTCAGTATTATTTTTTTCAATTAAACCCCAGTTTTCTTTTTCTTCATTATTAAGGATTGTGATACTTAGTTCTTCTGTCGGACGATTAAAAACTAAATCAATTTTACCATAATTTTTGTGTTCAGATTTTAGGAGAAATTGCAACTCTTTTTCTTCTTCAAAAAGGGAAATAAAACTGTTAGAATCGGATTGTTGAATTGAAACAATATCGTTTTTAAATCCAATTTCTTCATTAGGCAAATCGAACAAATAGTTTCCATTTACATCATTAATCGTAAATAATTTATAGTCTCCATTAGCAATGTTGGTAATAGAAAACTCACCTTTTTTATTCGTTAAGGCAACATATCTTGGCAGTTCTTGTAGCGGAACAGAATCTTCAAATTGATCGTATAATAAAACGTAAATGTTTTCTTTTGGTGTTCGGTCAAAAGCATTAATTACTGTTCCAGAATAAGAGAGTGAATCAATATAGTTTCCGGTAGAAAAAACATATTTGTAATTAGGGAATACATTGTTTTCTGTAATGTCGCTTATTGCATTACCAAAATTTAAACTGTAAGTGGTGTTGGGAGCTAATTCGCTTTTTAACTTTATAACCAACTTTTTTCCTTTGATTAAAACTTCAGGAGCGGGATCCATTAAAGGGGAAACAATTAATTGGCTAGAAACGTTTGTTAATTTGATATACTCATCAAATTCAATAACAATAGTTTCATCAGTAAATAAGGTGGAAGCATTTGCTGGTTTACTTGCGAGTTCTTTGGGGGCTTCTATATCCTTATCTCCTCCAGTTAAAGGAACAATTTGAGCACAAGAAAAAATAATGAGTGCAATAAAAATTAACGCTATAGATTTCTTTAAATTCAAAGAAGAGGAACAATCTGGTTAATAATTTTAGTTAAATACGTTTTATCAATTTCATCAAAATCATCTAGCTTATCACTATCAACATCTAAAATCATAGCAACCTCTCCTTGTGTGTTAAAAACAGGTATCACAATTTCTGACTTTGAAGCTGCATTACAAATAATATGATCAGGGAATTCATCTACATTAGGAACAATAATAGTTTCTTTTTTGTGCCAAGAAGTACCACTAACTCCTCTTCCTAATTGAATTCTTGTACATGCTATTGGCCCTTGAAAAGGGCCTAAAATCAACTCCTTTTCTTTTACAAAATAAACACCAACCCATAACCAGCCAAAGCCGTATTTAAGCGCAGCCATTATATTGGCTAGGCTAGCTATTAAATCATCTTCACCTTGTATTAAGGCAGAAATTTGCGGATATATTTCTTGGTATTTTTCTTCCTTAGAAAGGTTGTTGGATACAATTAATTCTTCAGCCATACTGCAAATATAACCAACCAGTTGGATTAAAAATAAAAAAAGCACTCCCGAAAATTCGGGAGTGCAGATTGGTAAGTGGTGTGGTTATTAAATTACTATTATTCGGTTAACAACGCACTTGCTTGCATCTCACTCATTTCTACCAATCGTATAAATTCTGCTCGATAACCATTATCATCTTTTCCTTTACTGTTTTTTGCTAATTCTAAAACGTGTTTATATGATGCGTTGGCTTTGTGTTTAGAGTTTCTTAATAACAAACCAAACTCAGCAACTGCTGCTGAAAACTTAAAATTTTCAGAACTTTTAGTTAAAGGTGTTGATTTATCATTAAGATGTCTTACAATTAATTTACTTGTCTTTCCTTGCGGAGCTTTGTATCTGAATTTAACCGTTAAAATTTCACTAGAAGAAGATTGTTGAATAGTTTCTTTATTTCGATATCTTAATGGATCAACAGAGCGAATAGACTCATCGCTTCCTTTCATTACAACTTCATATAAAGCGGTAACGGTATGCCCAGAACCAAGCTCACCCGCATCTTTGGTGTCATCATTAAAGTCTTCATCGTTTAACAATCTATTTTCATAACCTATTAATTTATATGAGGCAATTTTGTTTGGATTAAACTCTACCTGAATTTTTACATCTTTAGCAATAGTGTGCATTGTTCCACCCATTTCGGTAACCAATACTTTTTTTGCCTCTAAAATATTATCGATGTAAGCATAGTTTCCATTTCCTTTATCAGCTAAAGTTTCCATTTTAGAATCTTTGTAATTTCCCATTCCAAAACCTAAACAAGTTAAAAACACCCCCGTTTCTCTTTTCTTTTCAATTAAACGAGTCATTTCTCCATCACTACTTGCTCCAATGTTAAAATCACCATCAGTAGCTAAAATTATTCTGTTGTTTCCTTCTTTTATAAAGTTTTCAGTAGCAACATTGTAAGCTAATTTTATTCCTGCTCCGCCAGCTGTAGAGCCACCAGCATTTAATCGATTTAAAGCGTTTAATATCGTTTCTTTTTGATCTCCAGGAGTAGAAGGTAAAACCAATCCAGCGGCTCCAGCATAAACAACTATAGCAACCCTATCTTTTTCAGTTAAATTCTTTACCAATAACCCAAATGATTTTTTTAATAACGGTAACTTATTTGGAGAACTCATAGAACCAGAAACATCTAATAAAAACACTAGGTTGCTTGAAGGTAAATCGTCAGTTTCTATTTTCTCTCCTTGTATCCCAACATGAATCAATTTATGTTTTGGGTTCCATGAGCAATCGCTCATTTCTGTTGTAATCGAAAAAGGGTCATCACCCTTTGGTTGAGGGTAATCGTAATTAAAATAATTGACCATTTCTTCAATTCTTACGGCATCAATAGGTGGGTTTTGACCATTGTTAATAAACCTTCTCATGTTTGAGTACGAAGCAGCATCTACATCAATAGAAAAAGTAGAAAGAGGAGTTGATTTAACATTTTTAAAATCGTTCTCAGGGTTATGAGCGTAAGCTTCGGTATTAAAATTATCTCTGCGAGACTCCATATTATGAGATATGTATCCCATTCTCGATTTATCTTTTTTATAACTTTTGTTTTTCGTTCTGATAGCATTCGCCAAAACAGGCATTACTTGTCGTTCATATTTTACATCTTCTGAAACCATTTCAGCTTCAGCTTCTTCCAAAACAATTTCTTTTAGTTCTACAGTATTGAGTATTAATTTAAAGTTTACAATTTTTGGCTTTCCTGCTGTTACAACAATGTTTTCTTTTTTATTCGTTTCAAAACCCAGTGCAGAAATTTGAATAGCATATTTTCCAGGAGCAAGATTTTTAAATTCATATTTACCTTCAAAATCTGTACTTGTACCTTTTATTTGTTTTTTTGATTTAAATAGTAACACATTCGCAAAAGGCACAGCATTATTGTCGTTTGCATTAGTAATTTTTCCTTTAACTATTCCGGTTTTGTTTTGAGCCATTATTCCTCCGAAAGGGAATAATAAGATGAGTATTAGCGCAATACTTGTTTTTTGTTTGAATTTCATAGCATATAATTTTAAATGAGACTTAATTTTTACTCTTTGATGAGATGAAACATTATATTCCATAAACTGAATGATTATTTTTGTTTAGAATCTACTTAATTGCCTAATAACATTTATGGATAGCGCAGACAATAAAAAAGAAGGAGCACAAAAAACAGCTGCTGACAATAATCAAAATCGATACGATTTTATAATAGTAGGTCAGGGGTTAGCTGGTTCGGTATTAGCCTATACGTTAATGCAGCAAAATCAAACGGTTTTAGTAATAGATGAAGAAGCCAAAACAAGTTCGTCTAAAGTTGCTGCAGGCTTATGTAATCCGGTTGTTTTTAAACGTTTAACTAAAAGTTGGATGATTGATGAGGTTTTACCAATAGCGAAATCATTTTATAGAGATCAAGAAAAATTATTAGATAATCAATTTTACTTTGATGTTCCGTTATATAAATTGTTTGTAGATGAAAAAGAACAGCAGTTTTGGAAGCAAAAGAGTAACGAGCCACATTTGTTTGATTGGATTGATAATAAAGTTGAACACTCTTTTGATAAAAAACATTTAACTTATCCTTTTGGAGCCGCTAAAACGTTACAGTCAGGGTTTTTAAAAACGGCAAGTTGGTTAGAGAGCTTTAAAGAATATCTAAAAAAAAAGGAGGCTTATTTAAGTACAAAATTCGATCATAACAAAATTGAGTTGAGGGATAATAGTGTGGTTTGGAATAGCTATACAGCTAAAAAAATTATTTTTTGCGAAGGATACCAAACAACAAAAAACCCTTATTTCGATTGGCTACCATTTAAAATAACAAAAGGAGAGGTGTTAACTGTAAAATTTAAAAACCTAGAATTAAAAAATGCAATAAATAAAGGAGCTTTTGTTTTGCCTTATGATGGCAATTATAAATTAGGTGCAACATATAATTGGGATGAATTAGATCAAATTCCTACAGGAGAAGGAAAAGAGCAATTGCTAAAAAGAGCTGCTCGTTTTATTAATGATGAGATAGAAATTATAGAGCATAAGGCTGGAGTTAGACCTACAGTTTCTGACAGAAGACCATTGTTGGGAGTTCATCCTGAGCATAAACAGTTAGCTGTTTTTAATGGTTTAGGAACCAAAGGAGTTATGTTGGCTCCATATTTTGCAAATAAAATGGTAAGTTTAATACTTGAAAATGAAGAACTTCCAATCGAAGTGAACATTAATCGTTTTACTAATACAAAATAGTTATGAGCAGATTTTTAGCAATTACTACCATTTTAATTATTGGCTTTTTCTTTTCTATAAACACATTACAAGCACAAAAAGTATATACCGTAAAGTATGAGTCACAAGCAGATGTAAAAGTATATATAGTTAAATATGAATCGCTATGCGATTTAAAAGTCTATCATGTTAAATATGAAAGTCAAGCAAAAAAAGATGGTAAATGGTTTAATGTAAAATACGAGAGTCAGGCAGATAAAAAGCTATACTATGTTGATTACGAAAGCCAAGCAGATTTAAAAATATTTTATGTGGATTACGAATCACAGGCTGGCTGGAAGAAATCTCCCAAATCTCATTTGATGAAATAGGTTAGTGTAACTTTTTTATCAAAAAGTTCTAAGAAGAATACATTTAATAGGATTAAAAGAAATCCGTAAAAAAAATCTTCTAACGGAACGGTTAAAATTCTGAAGCCCATAATTTCATTTTCGTTGTACCAAACAATCGGATTTTCAAGTCCGGTTCCTGTTAATATGCCATTAACAATAAGAAAGGGTATAATAAGAACAATTAAAGAAGTATATAAACGAGCGAGCCAAATAGGGTTGTATTTAATTTGAATGAAAAAAAGGATTATAGACAGGCTGATAAAAGTTGCAAAAGTATATATTTCGCTCAAAAAGATGAACCCAACAACAAAAAGACTTACGCACATTTTATAACTAATCCATTGAATTGATTTTGATGGTTGGATTGGCCAAAACTGTTTAAAGCAATTGTAGGTAAACATGCATGCAAAAGGAATACAGATAAAAAAAAGAATTTCTTCTATTGGTAAATTAAAAAAATAGATACCAGTTAAATAGTCAGGGTTAAAACCCCAAATACCCATTTTAGTATAGTAAATGTCCCAACAAATAAAAGGTGTTCCTACAATCAATATCGAGAGCAGTATTGCCTTCCGCTTTTTATAAAAGTTCAATTTAGGGTGAAATGAAAAGGCGAAAGGAATCAATATTGTTCCTAAATTCACTAAAAGATAAATGTAACTTTTCATTTATTATTATAATACTTTAAAGGTACCCAAAGCATTCCGAAACACTCTCCATCTTCTTTAAAGAAATGTTTGTGGTGAGCTTTATGCGCTTTTTGAAGTGCTCTAAAATAAGCCGAATTGGTTTTTCTGAACCATTTTAGACGCCTATGTATAAAAACATCATGAATTATAAAATATGCAAACCCGTAGCTAGCTATGCCTAATCCAATCCAAAAAGGAATAGATAGTATATCAAAACCAATAAAAATTAATAAAATTCCTGGCGTTGCAAAGAGCAAAAAAAAGAAATCATTTCTTTCAAAAGGCTTTAGGTTGGTATTGTGTTGATGATGGTCTTCATGAAAAAACCATAATAAGCCATGCATTAAATACTTGTGACTAAACCAAGCAACACCTTCCATAATTATAAAAGAAGCTAGCGTAATTAATATGCTTGTAAATAAAGACATTCTTTAGTTTAATATTTTTGCATGAGGGTATTCTGTTAGCCAATACTTTAAAGCTTCTTTGGTTCTAACTGTAACAGTAGTTCTGTGGTCTATTTTCACTTTAAAATCTTTTGTTTTTTTGATAATTTTTTTAACCGACTTTTTCATAATGTAAGTTTTTATTTAAATGATTCATTAATTGATCAAAACATATTTTTAACCATTCAGTGTATTCTTCTTTATGTTTTTCAAGTCCCATTGACAATAGTTCAGGCGAAACATAACAGTAGCTTTCTACTTCAAGAGGATTAAGTGCTGGCAATTCATTAGAGTATCCAATAAATACGTGATCTAGTTCATTTTCAATTAAGTCATGATCTAGATGGGCTTTGTATTGAAATGAGAATGCATGAGAAAGTTTTGCTTTCATGCCCATTTCCTCATATAGTCTTCTAGTGGCTCCTTCCATTGCACTTTCACCTTTTCTTGGGTGACTGCAGCATGTGTTTGACCATAAACCTCCTGAATGATATTTTTCTGAACTTCTTTTTTGGATTAAAATTTCACCATTTGAATTGAATATGAATACAGAAAAAGCACGATGCAATTCACCTTTTCGGTGAGCCTCCATTTTTTCCATTGTTCCGATCTCATTATCGTTTGGATCAACTAATATTACTTTTTCTTTTAGCATATTTAATTTGTGTTAGTAAGTTTCTGATCATCCAAATAACTAGTTATTCGGCTAAATAAATCTTGGTCAGAAACAATGTGTAAGTTATTGTTTATAAATGTTTTATCTTCAATAATATTTTCATTGTATCCTAATATTTTTGGCAGGTTTTCTTGAATGGTTAATCTTAAAAAACGTAACTCAATATTATTAGAATAATTATTTATCAAGTGTTCTAATGTATCTTTCCCTTTTAAAAAACAATTCCATTTTTTAAAAGGATTGAAGTAGTAATCAGCCCATAAAAACCAAATAACAGAGCGGTAACTCTTCGCGGTAATATCTTGCCTGTCTTTATGAAGTGCTAAATATGATTCAAACTCTTCTACCGAAGTTTTTTCTAAACAAACGTTGTAATAATAAGCTCTAAACCTAATGTTTGAATCGTTTGCAAAAAGATTGCTAGTCATTATTAGACCTATAAATATGATCCATAATTGTTTCATAGCAAGTTTAATTGATGCTGTACTACAGATTGAAACATTAGACCTATTTTGGAGTGATTGGGAACTCTAATTCTAGATTCCATAATTTGTTCAACAGGAGTGTTTTTTATTTTCCTAAATAGCGTTAAATAGTACACGTAAGCTAAATAAACTCCTTTACGAGCTTTTCTAGGTAATTTTTTAATTCCAACTAAAGCAACATTAAAATCTTCTTCTATTTCTTTTTCTATTTTTTGTTTGTGCTGAGTTGTAAATGACTCCATGTCTATTCCCGGAAAATATGTTCTTCCTAATGATTCATAATCAGCTTTTAAATCTCTTAAAAAGTTTACTTTTTGAAACGCAGCGCCCAAGCTCATTGCATAAGGTTTTAATGCTTCAAATTGAGCTTTATCACCTTCAACAAAAACATGTAAACACATTAGTCCTACAACCTCTGCTGAACCTAAAATATACTCTTCGTATGAAAGAATATCGTGATACTTATCATCAAGATCCATTTCCATACTTTTAAAAAAAGTATCGATTAAACTATGCTCTATATTATACGTGTTTACAGCTCTTTGAAATTCGTTTAGTATAGGGTTCATGCTAATTCCATCAGAAATAGCAGTATATGTGTCCTTTTTAAATTCATGAATAAGTTCTTCCTTATTGTAATCATGAAAGCTATCTACAATTTCATCAGCAAAACGCACAAGACCATAAATACCATAAATTGGTCTATGTAAAGATTTGTCTAAGAGTTTAATTCCCATAGAAAAACTTGTGCTGTATTGCTGTGTCGCTCTTTTTGAGCATTGGGCTGAAAGGTCATCAAATAGTGATTTCATAAGATTGTTGTTTTAAAGTTTGACTTAATAAGTTAGCAGATATTTTACCTGAAATTATAGAAGGTGGAACACCTGGGCCGGGAACGGTTAATTGTCCGGTATAAACTAAATTTTTAATTTTTTTGTTAATTATTTTGGGTTTAAAAATGGCAGTTTGGTTAAGGGTATTCGCTAATCCGTATGCATTTCCGCCAAATGCGTTATAATCATTTTCAAAATCTTTTATGCAGTAAGATTTTTTAACAACTATATTATCTGTAATTCTTTCGCCTAAATGCTCTTCTAATCTAGACATTAGTGTTTTAAAGTATTTTTCTCTAAGTTCAACAGTGTCTTCTATTCCCGTTGCTAAAGGCATTAAAAGAAATAAATTTTCGCAACTAGATGGTGCTACATTCGGGTCTGTTTTTGAAGGTGTACAAACATAAAACAGTGGCTTTTTTGGCCATTTTTTGGTGTCGTAAATTTCTGTAGCGTGTTGTTCAAAGTCAGCATCAAAGAAAAGAGTATGATGTTTTAATGCGTCTATTCTTTTATTAATTCCTAGGTAAAAAATTAAGCTAGACGGGGCAAAAGTTTTTTTCTGCCAATATTCTTCAGTGTAGTTTTTATATTTTTCAGGAAGTAATTTTTTTTCTATATGATGATAGTCTGCACTACCAATAATACCATCAATTTCAATGTGAGAATTATTAACAGTTATAGATGAAGCTTGGTTATTGATAACATTAATTTTACTAATTGCGGAGTTGGTATGAAATATTACACCTTGTCTTTTACAAATTTCAACCATGCCTTCAACTAAAGAGTAAAAACCACCCATTGGGTAATAAGTTCCTAGTTTAAGACCTGCGTAATTCATTAAGCTATATAATGAAGGTGTGTTTTCAGGTTTTGCACCTAAAAACAATACAGGAAACTCCATCAATGCTCTGAGCTTTGGGTTCTTAAATTTTTTAAAAGACAAGGTGTAATATTTCA
>JAQXDJ010000143.1 GCA_029251425.1 Vicingaceae bacterium | reverse complement strand
CAATGGCTCTCACCATATTTCTTAAAAAACGGTTAGCAGTAATTGTAAAAACAATGCAGTCATTTTTTTGTTCCCAGTTTGCAAAAGTAATGTCGCAATCATTCGTAAAAGTGTCTGTTTTACTTCTGCTAAAGCAAGAGAAATCGGTGTGTATTAACAATTCTTTTGTTGCCTCATTCATTAAGTTTAAGTTAATAGAATAGGGCCAGTAATACGCTTTATTTTGTAAAAAAGGATTTTTGTTTGGAGTAATCAAATATTCATAAGTTCTTGCTGTTGCAGAAAACCTTGCATGTGCTTCATCATTAACTTTGGTAATGGAAGTGCAAGAAATGTCATCTGGTAAAAACTTATTGATTTTAAAAGTTGTTTTTTCGATGTCAAAATCATTTTCAATTTCAAAGTGAGCGAACAATTGTTTTGCATGAACTCCTGTGTCGGTTCTTCCAGCGCCAACAACTTCAATATTTTTTTGTAAAATAGTAGAAAATGCTTTGTTAATTTCTTCCTGAACAGAACTGGCATTGTCTTGTATTTGCCAACCGTGGTAGTTGGTGCCATCGTATTTTATTTCAATAAAAAATCTGCTCATTTTGAGCAGTAAAATTAAGGAAAAGGGACTGTTATACTTTTAATCTCTTCCTTTTTCTTTTAATAAAGGAACAAATCTAAAAAGGGTTAAATCTTCCGTTTGGAAATTGGTTTCAGAAAGTTTAACGATTTTTTTCATACGTTGGCTATCACCTTCATCAACAGGAATTACCAATGTTCCTCCAATCTTTAATTGTTTTAATAAATCTTCAGGAATGTAAGGTGCACCAGCAGTTACAATAATTTTATAAAAAGGTGCATAAGTAGGTAAGCCCTTATATCCATCTCCATAAAATAATTTACAATTCGTTTTATAATTCAGATTTGGTAAAAGTTGCTTTGTTCTTTCGTATAGTGCTTTTTGTCGCTCAATAGAAAATACTTTAACTCCCATTTCTAATAAAACTGCTGTTTGAAAACCAGAACCTGTACCAATTTCTAACACTTTTTGTCGGGGTTTTAATTCTAACAATTCTGTTTGAAACGCAACTGTATAAGGTTGTGATATTGTTTGACCCGAACCGATAGGGAAAGGTTTGTCTTCGTAAGCATATTTATGTAAAGCATTGTCAGGTATAAATAAATGGCGAGGAATTTCAGTTATTGCAGTCAATACAGCGTTGTCTTTAATGCCTTTTTTTGCTAATACTTCAGCTAATTTCCTTCTTAATCCCTTATGTCTATATGTGTCTGTCATTACCTTTAAATATGATGACAAAGAAAGCAAGAATTTATAAGGTTTACTATTGGTTTTTTGTTGTTATTATTAAAATAACGGTGTTAATAAGAATTGTTAATGCTAAAAAAGAAGCAGAAACAAACCTGTATGTTTGTTGCATAAATGTTAAAAGTAGGTGTAATAGGAGCTGGTAATTTAGGTGAAACTCACATTAAATTACTTCAGAAGATTAACGATTTTGAGTTGGTTGGTTTTTATGATGGAGATCAATCTCTTCAAAAAAACGTGTCTCAAAATTTTAATACTACAGCCTATGGTTCTGCAAGCGAGTTGATTAGTAATGTTGATGTAGTTGATATTGTAAAGCCTTCAATCTCTCATTTTGATTATGCTGTAAATGCAATAAGACAATCTAAACATGTATTTATTGAAAAACCAGTTTCTAATACAGTAGATGAGGCAAGACAATTGTTAGATTTATCATTAGAAGCAAATGTTAAAGTTCAAGTAGGACATGTTGAACGATTTAACCCTGCATTTAAAGCTGCATTGCCTTATATTACAGCTCCAATGTTTATTGAGTCGCACCGAATGATTGAGTTTGATGCAAAAAAAGCAAACGTGCCTGTTGTGATGGATTTAATGAGCCATGATTTAGATATTATCTTAAGCGTGGTAAATTCTAACATTAAAAAAGTAAGTGCTAAAGGAGTTCGTGTTGTTGGCGATACTCCAGATGTAGTAAATGCAATAATAGAATTTGATAATGGTTGTGTTGCAAATCTTACAGCAAGCAGAATTTCATTGAAAAACGAGCGTATTTCTAAGTTTTATCAAAGAGATGCTCATGTTAAAATTGATTATTTAGCTCAAGAAACAAGTTTGTTTTCAGCTAAAAAAGGACAAAAAGTAGAGTTGTATTCTAAACAACTTAAAATAAATAAAGGAAATCCGGTAAAATTAGAATTGGAAGAATTTGCTCAATCTATTATAAACAATACAGCTCCTGCTGTTGGAATACATGATGGAAGCATTATGTTAGATGCTGCATATCGAGTTGCAGAAAAAATGAAAATAACAAGCTCTTTACACTAAGATTAATACATTTGCACAATATTTTTTTTAACCATGCGTTTGCGTGTATATTAAAGACAATTTGTACAACTTGAAACTCTATAGCTTTTTACTTTTAATTGGTGTAATTTTTTTCTCCTGTTCTAAAAAGGACTATGAGGCAACTATACCTTCATATATTTCTATTCCAAGCATAACACTAACAACTGATTATGCAACAGAGGGTTCTGCTTCAGCTAATATTACTGATGCATGGGTTTTTGTAAATGATGATTTAGTAGGTGTTTATGAATTGCCTGCAAGTTTTCCAGTTTTAAAAAGTGGGAATTTTGAGATAAAAGTATTTGCAGGAATAAAAGATAATGGGATTTCGGCATCTAGAGCTAGATATTTATTGTACGATCCACATGTAGAACAATTAAACTTAACTGCTGGAGATACTACTGAAATTACTGCAAATGTTCAATACAATAAAGATGTTAAGTTTACTTGGCTAGAAGATTTTGAAGGTGCAAGTACTTCTTTCTTATATACCACTAATAGTGATACTATTTTTAATAAACAATCTTCTACATTAAAAGAGGGATTGTTTTCTGGTCAAATTTTTTTAGAAGATGAAATGGATTTTTTTGAGGCAACATCACTTCCATTTAACTCTATACCAATAGGTGGAACACTTTATTTGGAAATGGATTTTAAAACGAATGAAAATTTAATAGTTGGGGTTTACTTGGATGGTGAACAATTTGCTCATATAACATTAAATACGAATACAGAATGGAGAAAAACGTATTTAAATCTAAAAGAAATAGTTAAGTCTAAAACAAATATTTCTGAAGTTAAAGTTTTTATAGGGTTAAAGGAAGAAGGAACAACGGTTTTCAGAACATCTCAGCCAGAAATTTATATTGACAACCTTAAACTGGTTCATTTTTGATGAATAAGAAATTACAGGTATTAAAGTACATTTTTTTAGATGTAGTTTCGGCAGTATTGGTATGGGCAATATTTTTTGTTTATAGAAAAAGGTTTCTTGAGCCTATTAAATTTGGACATGAAGTCCCATTAAATTTTGATGATAATTTTTACTTGGGGTTGTTGTTAATTCCTTTGTTTTGGATTGTTATTTACTTTATTGTTGGAACTTATAATGACATTTATAGGAAATCTAGATTAATAGAGTTTGGTCAAACTTTACTAATTTCTTTAATAGGTACGCTTATACTTTTCTTTGTTTTGCTGCTAGATGATGAAATATCATCTTATACACAATATTACAAATCTTATATTGTACTATTTGGGCTTCATTTTACTATCACTTCATTTTTTAGACTAACATTAACAACTTACACTGGAAAGAGAATTAAGAATAGAAAAATTGGTTTCAAAACCTTAATTATTGGTTCTAATGAAAAAGCTGTTGAGTTGTATAAAGAAATATCAGGTCAAAAATATTCTACAGGAAATAAATTGGTTGGGTTTACTCATGTGCAAAAATCAGATAATTATTTATTAGACGAATATTTACCACATTATGGTAATTGTGTTGATTTAAGAGAAACGATAGAAAAACATGAGATTGAAGAAGTTGTAATTGCTGTTGAATCATCTGAGCATGATAGTTTGGGTAGTATTATTACAGAGCTAGAGGGTTTGAATGTGATTATTAATGTGATACCAGATATGTATGATATTCTTTCTGGATCGGTTAAAATGACTTCTATTTTTGGTACACCTTTAATCGTTATTACTAGAAATATAATGCCTGTTTGGCAGCAGTCAGTAAAACGGATATTAGATGTTGTTACCGCAATTTTTGTTTTGCTATCATTTTCACCAGTATATGTTATAACTGCTGTAATTGTTAAATTATCATCCAAAGGACCAGCATTCTTTTCGCAAGAAAGGATAGGGATACACGGTAAACCATTTACCATTTTTAAATTTAGGTCTATGCGAATTGATGCAGAGAGAAATGGTCCTGCATTGTCGAGTTCTACTGATAGTAGAATAACAAGTTTTGGTAGGTTTATGCGTAAAGTAAGACTAGATGAAATGCCTCAATTTTATAATGTGTTAATAGGAGATATGAGTTTGGTAGGACCTAGACCAGAAAGGCAATTTTTTATTGAACAGATTACAGAAAAAGCGCCACATTATAATCATTTACTTAAAGTGCGTCCAGGAATAACTTCATGGGGGCAAGTAAAATATGGCTATGCAGAAAATGTAGATCAAATGATTGAACGACTAAAATTTGATATTATTTACATTGAAAACATGTCGTTATTGGTAGATTTTAAAATTTTAATCTATACCGTTTTAATTGTGATGAAAGGAGCTGGGAAATAGTAGTTTTTAGCTGTAACAATAATTTTTCAATCAGCATTTATATTCCAACATTCCTAATTAACTTTGCACTCTTATGAATTCTAATAAAAAGGTAGCGCTATATACATTAGGTTGTAAACTTAACTTTTCCGAATCATCAACGGTTGCTCGTATGTTTGAAGAAGAGGGTTTTGCTCGTGTTGATTTTAATGAATCGCCAGATGTTTTTGTTATAAATACATGTTCGGTTACCGAAAATGCTGATAAAAAATGTAAGCAATTGGTGAAGAAAGCATTGAAAATTAATCCTGATGCTTTTGTTGCTATTATTGGTTGCTATGCGCAATTAAAGCCAGAAGAGATTGCTGAGATTGATGGGGTTGACATGGTTTTAGGAGCGTCAGAAAAGTTTAAAATTGTAGAGCATTTTCAAAATTTAGAAAAGAAAGAAACTGCGGCAGTTTTTGCCTCTAAAATTAAAGAAGTAAACGAATTTGTTCCTTCATACTCTAAGGGAGATAGAACGAGATCATTCTTAAAAATACAAGATGGGTGTGATTATTTCTGCACTTTTTGTACCATACCATTAGCCAGAGGTAAAAGTAGAAACCATTCTGTAGCTGAAACTGTTAAAGTAGCTAAAGAGGTAGCGTTAACAGCAGCTAAAGAAGTTATTTTAACAGGGGTTAATATTGGTGATTTTGGTCAAGGAGAAGAGGGTGCAGAAACCTTTTTTGATTTAATTAAAGAATTGGATAAGATTGATGGAGTTGAGCGATATAGGATATCTTCTATTGAACCGAACCTGCTAACGAATGAGATTATAGAGTTTGTTGCACAATCAGATAAGTTTATGCCTCACTTTCATATCCCATTACAATCAGGATCTAACAAGATTTTGAAAGCAATGAGAAGGAAATACTTGAAGGAATTATATGTTGAGCGTGTTGCTAGAATTAAAGAACTAATGCCGCATGCTTGTATTGGTGTTGATGTTATTGTAGGTTTTCCTGGAGAAACTGAAGAAGAATTTTTAGAAACGTATAATTTCTTAAATGAATTGGATGTTTCTTATTTACATGTTTTTACTTATTCAGAAAGAAAAAATACAACAGCCATTAAAATGGATGGGGTTGTGCCGAAAGCTGAACGAAGTAAACGAAGTAAAATGTTGCACATTTTATCAAATAAGAAAAAGCGTTTTTTCTATGAGCAGTTTATCGGAAAAGAAAACACTGTGTTATTTGAATCAGAACAGCATGAAGATTATCTGAATGGTTTTACAGATAACTACATAAAAGTTAGAGTGCCATTTTCAGAGGATTTACAAAATCAGATTAAAAAGGTAACTTTAACAAAAGTTGACATGGAAGGTTTAGTTGATGTGGAGCTTCAAGAAATTAATTAATAATAAATAGTCAATAATCACATTTTATAAGATGTTTCCATACCTATCAGATTTAATAGAATATTTATTCGGATTTTCATTTTCGTTTCCATTACCGATGTTCGGTTTTATGGTGGCGTTAGCATTTGTAGCAGCCAACTATCTTTTTGTTTTAGAAATGAAAAGGAAAGAGGGGCAAGGTTTACTTTTTTCAACTAAAGAAAAGGTAATTGTTGGGAAAAAAGCAAGTGCTTTAGATTTAGCAGGAAATGGTCTTTTCGGTTTTGTGCTTGGCTTTAAGGTGCTGGCTGTTATTTTAGACTATAATGAAGTAATAAAAGATTTGCCAGGGTTTGTTATGTCAGGACAGGGTAATGTTGTTGGAGGTATTATTGGTGCAGCTATTTTAACTTATTTAAGGTATAGAGATGCAGAAAAGCAGCGTTTACCTGAACCTAAAGAAGTAGAAAAGGTAGTTCATCCATACCAGTATGTTGGAACTATGACTTTTATTGCTGCTATTGGTGGAATTTTAGGAGCAAAAATATTTGATACGATTGAACATTTTGATCAGTTAATTGCCAATCCTATAGATACTATTTTTTCTGGTTCAGGATTAAGTATTTATGGTGGGTTAATAATAGGAGGTGGAGCAGTTTTGTACTATGCACATCAAAAGAAACTAAGTTTAATACATGTTTTTGATGCGTGTGCACCAGGTTTAATGTTGGCTTATGGTATAGGAAGAATAGGTTGTCAATTATCGGGAGATGGAGATTGGGGAATGCCTAATTATAATGAAATGCCAGCAATAATTAGCTTTTTACCAGATTGGATGTGGAGTTTCGATTACTTTGGGAATATAAGTGGTGTCGATTTAGGTGCACCAGGAAGGCCTGTTATGAGTGATGGATTTATGTATGAAGGAAATGCTTGGCCAACACCGTTCTATGAAACCGTAATGGCCTTTATCATTACAGGAATCTTATGGGTTTCTCGTACTAGAATTAAAATTCCTGGAATTATACTTTCAATGTATTTAGCTTTTAATGGGGTAGAGCGTTTTTTTATCGAAAAAATTAGAATCAATAATGATTACGATGTGTTCGGTTTACAGGCAACACAGGCCGAAATTATTGCGGTTGTAATGTTTTTAGGAGGCTGTTTTGGTATTTGGTACTTTATTAAGAGTTCTAAGAAAAAAGCGACTTCGTAAGTTTACCTAAAACGTGAAGATCCAAAAGAAGATTTACCTGCAGGAGAATATACTAATGTAAACTCAATTGCACCATTACCGTTATTAAATTCACTAAGTTTTGAAGTTGTTATATCATAACTCATTAAAAATGTTAAGTCTTGGTATTTTACACCAAGCAGAGCAGAAATAGCATCATCTTTTCTCCAGTTAGATCCTGCAATTATTTCTATATTGTAATCAGTAAATTTGTATTTACCATCCAAACCTATAACCAATTCTTTAGCGTTTCCTTGGTACATGTATAGCGATTTTAAATTCACATCAATTTCATCTGTAATGTTAAACTTAGATCCACCGTTAAAAACAAATCTTCTTGGTAGTTGAGAGTTCTCTGCAGTTTCTATAACCGATTCTTTAGGAGAAGACAAATGGAATATACTTATGCCAGCATAGGGGTGGTACTTATTGTTTTTATCTATCCATTCATAATAAGCTCCCCAATTGAACTCAGGCATAGTTTTACTAAATCGCGTTAAATTTTCATTACTTTCTAGTTCTGCACTAAATTTACCACTGTTGTATTGGTTGTCGAAAAGTAAATCAAAATCGCTAGTTTTTTTATATAAAACTCCAATTTGAAGACCAGTAGTTAATAAGTGCTTTTTCTGTTTTGGATCCATAATTTTATATGATCCCGAAAGCACAAAGTTGAATGCGTTAAAAGCTTTAGCTCCATCATTGTTAATCATATAAGCTCCAACACCAAATCTTTCAAATAAAGGCATGTCGTACGATAATAGAAAGGTAGAGAATGGTTTTGTTGCCAGTGGTCTCCATTGGTTACGATATTGTGTAGCACCTCTAAATGCGGAGTTGTAGCCAACACCTGTTTTTGCAGGGTTTAATGCTTGTTCAGCAACATCAAATTGAGTAAAGTGATAATCTTGACTAAAAGATGTTCCTACAATAATGAATGAAACGGCTAATAGTATAATATTTAAATTTCTCATAATATTCTCATTTTTAGGTTATCTAATAATTGATACACTTCCGTGTTTAATATATTCTTTATCATCTATGGTAACTGCCTTAACAGTATAAACATAGTCTCCTGCAAATTGTTCGGTACCATTCCAGCTACCATCCCAGCCAATTTCTGCATCCTCAGATTCAAAAATTAGATTACCCCAGTTATTATATACTACTAAGTGTACAGATTTAAAAGGACCACCTCTAACTAATAAGACATCGTTTTCTCCATCTCCATTTGGAGAGAATCCCGTAGGTAATACTGGTGGGAATACTTTTAAATCTTGAATTGTAATCTCTAATGAAGTCTTATCTGAACATCCTAGGTTGTTAAATACTGTTTGTGTCACAATATAAATACCTTCGGTGATGTAGGTGTGTACTGGGTTAGAAGCAGTTGAACTATCAGTTCCATCGCCAAAGTCCCATAACCAACTTGTAGCTCCAGTAGATTGGTCAATGAAGCTAACAGCGTCATCGATAGAGTGGTCACCAGATCCAAATGTAAATCCAGCAACAGGAGCATCATTTACTATTACAGAAAGTACTAAAGAGTAATCACATCCTAAACTTGATGTAACTGTTAATGTAACATCTTTGGTTCCACTAGTTGTATAAATATGAGTAGGGTTTTGAGCAATAGAAGTATCTCCATCACCAAAGTTCCAAAGCCAATTGCTAATGCTTCCAGAAAGCACACTAGTACTATCATAAAATTGCATAGGGTTTC
>JAQXDJ010000210.1 GCA_029251425.1 Vicingaceae bacterium | reverse complement strand
CAAGATCAAGGTGGTTATGCTGTAATGCAAACAGGGGTTAAATTGCCCGTTGCTAGAGCGAGAATATCTGATTTTGTAAAAAAAATTAAAGAATTATAACCGTAAAATTCCTTAGAGCTACTGTTTGATTTCTTAGAGCTACTGATTAATACATTTAGCTAACCATTAAGTTTTTCTTAACGTATATTTAGAAAAACATTTAAACTTCTTTACCATGGCTATTAAAACTATTATTATAGATGATGAGCAAAATGCTCGTGAAAATTTAAAATTAATTTTAACTGATTTTTGTAAAGATGTAGAAGTTGTTGCTGAAGCTGGATCTGCTGAAGAAGCAAGAGCTTTGATTACTGAGCATAAACCCAATTTATTATTTTTAGATATTAATATGCCTAACGAAGATGGATTTGAATTGTTAGCCTCAATTGCAGAAAAAAACTTTTCAGTAATTTTTATTACAGCTCACAATCAGTTTGCTTTAAAGGCATTAAAAGCAGGTGCAATTGACTATATAGAAAAACCTATAGATATAGAGGATCTCCAAACGGCAGTTTCTAAAATAAAAGTGGAAGAAGGAAGTACTGTTGATTTTGAAATGATTAAAACACTTTTAGATGGTTATAAAAATGAACGTAAAGCAGAAACAATAGCTGTGCCTACATTAAGTGGCTATGAAATATTAAAAGCAGAAGACATTGTTCATTTAGAGGCTGATGAAAGTTATACCAGAATATTTTTAGCTGATGGTTCTAAATGTGTTAGTAGTATGACTATTGCTCGCTATGAAAAGGTGTTAGATGTTAATACTTTTTTTAGAGTACACAAATCTCATATTATAAATACTAAACACCATTTAAAAGAATTTAATAGACATGATGGGAATATGGCAATAATGGATACTGGAGATGTGATTCCAGTGGCAAGAAGGAAGTTGTCAGGATTTATTAGTGCAATTAAAACGTTTTAAGGAAACAAACTAATGAATAAAATTCTCGGGTTTATTTGCACACTATTCATCTCTTTTAGTGTGTGTGCTCAACAATACAATTTTATAAACTATTCTATAGAAGAAGGTCTATCTCAATCTCAAATTAGAGCTATTAGTCAAGATAATAATGGCTATTTATGGATAGGGACTTTAGGTGGTCTATCAAAATTTGATGGGATAAATTTTGAAAATTATTCTATAAATGAAGGTTTATTACACAATCAAATTAATGCTATTTATACTGATAGTAAAGGGCAGACTTGGTTAGGTACACAAGGAGGTGTTTCTGTTTATAAAAGTGGAACGTTTGTGAGTTATGAGTTCTCGGAAAGCTTAAGTCAGCAATTCGTTTTATCAATAGCTGAGGATAAGACTGGGAGGATATGGTGTGCAACAGGTGGTGGTGGTGTAGCATATTTTGAAGAAAATAAACTCAATTATATTAAATTACCAAATGGAGAAAAAAACAATTATGTTAGAAATATATTTGTAGATAGGGATGATAATAAGTGGCTAGCAACAAGAGATGGTGTTTCGATAATTGATAATGATTTTAATATTATTGACACTTTAAAAAGCGTAAATGCTACTCAGATTTTTGTTGATGATGATAAAACTGTTTGGTGCTCAACCTTTGGTGATGGTGTTTTACATTTGGTAAACAACAAATGCATTAAATACACAATAGATCAAAATTTAATTAGCAATCATATTAGAAGTTTTGTTAAGCGGAGGGATGGAGCATTTTGGTTCGCTTCAAAAAATGGGATTTCAAAATTAAAGAATAATGAAATCAAAAATTTTACAGAGAAAGAGGGGTTGAGTAATAATAACATCAAAACTATAATGGAAGATGTTGAAGGGAATTTATTTTTAGGCTCAGATGGAGGAGGGCTTATAAAGTTTAATAATGAAAACTTTATGAGTTATACAGATGAAGGTGTGGTGAAAAGTAATGTTGTTATGTCTGTTATAGAAGATCATAATAGAAATATTTGGGTGTCAACTTACGAGCAAGGTGTAGGAGTTTTCACAAGTAAAGGATTTTTTCTATTAACAACAAAAGATGGTTTAGGAAATAATACTGTTTGGTGTAGTTTGGCTTCAAAAAATAAAAATTTTTGGGTAGGAACTGATAATGGTATATCTGTGTTTGATGGCAGTAAGTTTAAAACATATGATATGAAGGATGGTCTAATGGCTAAGAAAGTGTATGCTTTAGCTGAAGATTCGAATAACAATATTTGGATTGGAACCAAAGAGGGAGTTTCTGTTTTAAATCAATCTTCGGATAGTATTTTTAATATTGAAATGGGTAGAAATGTTAGGGATATATTTGTTGAAGCTCAGAACTCTATTTGGTTTTGTTCTTCTGATGGCCTTTTTAATTATAATCCTCAAACAAACCAGAAGAAAATATATACAGAGCAAGATGGCTTACCAAGTTCAAGTGTAATGAACATTGTAAAGAATAAAGGTGTCTATTGGGTAGGGACTAATAATGGCTTGGCAATGTTGTCAGAAGATGCTGTGAAAACCATTAAAGTGCCTGATAATTATGCTTCAAATAATATTAATTTTTTAGAATTAGATAAAAATAATAATTTGTGGATAGGTACTAACTATGGGTTATATCAATTAAATATTTTTGAGAAAGACACTTTTTATAGAACAGATTTTATTCGATACTCAAATGTGGATGGGTTAAAGAGTTTGGAGTGTAATCAAAACTCTTCATTTATTGATAGTAGAAATAACTTGTGGTTTGGAACGAGTTATGGGCTAATGAAAAGAACCTTAAACTCAGAGAGCACAAACATTACTTTACCTAAAGTTCTGGTAAATGATATACGTTTGTTTTTAGAAAAAAAAGATTTAACTAAATATGCTCAGGGAGTTAATGCTAAAACAAGTTTACCTGAAGGGTTAAAATTAAAGTATAACAAAAACCATTTAACATTTGATTTTGTTGGAATTTATCACACTAGTCCAGATAAAGTAAAATACAGGTTTAAATTAGATGGTTTTGATGCCGATTGGCAACCTATAACAAGAGCGACTTATGTGACCTATTCTAATATACCAGATGGGGAGTTTACTTTTCAATTGGCAGCAACTTCAGATTTAAAAAATTGGACAGAACCTATTCAGTTTACATTTAAAATTACCCCTCCTTTTTGGGCTACATGGTGGTTTTATTTATTGTCTTTTATAGCATCTGTAGGGATGGTTTGGCTTATTGTAAATAGAAGTAAAAAAGTGGAGCTGCGTAAAAGAGAAACGCAATTAATTGTAGATAAATCTAAAATGATGCAGTTGGAGCAGCAAGCTTTAAATTCAAGTATGAACAGACATTTTATATTTAATGCACTAAACTCTATTCAATATTATATTAACCGACAAGACCGAATTTCAGCGAATAAATACTTGTCGAGTTTCGCCAAATTGGTTCGAAAAAACTTAGATAGTTCTTTGGTAAATGAAATTTATTTAGATGATGAAATTGAGAGGATAGGACTGTATTTAAAGCTAGAAGAAATGCGTTTTAAAGATAAGTTTGATTATAAAATTGATGTAGATAAAACCATTGAGCCTCAATCCATAAAAATTCCATCAATGTTACTTCAACCCTTTATTGAAAACTCTATATGGCATGGTATATTGCCAAGGGATCAGCGAGGTAAAATAGATGTAGTGATTACTAAAAAAGAAGGAAAGCTTATTATCTTAATTAAGGATGATGGCATTGGTATAGATAAAAGTATTGAAGATAAAAAAGGGAAAAATCAACATCATGATTCAAAGGGTATGGAATTGACTAAAGGAAGAATTAAGTTAATAAGTAAAACTTCCAATAAGGATTGTGCAATACGAGGTCCATATCAAATTTATAATGAAAAGAGAGAAGTTGCTGGTACCGAAGTGTCAATTATCTTAACTTTATAATCTTAAATATTTATTATGCTAGTAAAAGATATTACAAAAGTTATTGAAGCATTTGCTCCTCTTTCTTACCAAGAGTCTTACGATAATTCAGGATTAATTGTTGGGAATGAAAATGATGATGTAAGTGGAATTTTAATTTGTTTAGATTGTGTAGAAGAGATTGTTGATGAAGCTATTGCTACAAATTGTAATATGATTATAGCGCATCATCCTATAGTTTTTAGTGGGCTAAAAAAGTTAAACGGTAAAAATTATATAGAACGTACCGTTATTAAAGCAATTAAAAATAATGTTGCGATTTATGCTGTACATACTAATTTAGATAACGTTAAAAACGGTGTTAGTTTTAAAATTTCTGAAAAAATAGGATTGAAAAATTGTGAAATTTTACAGCCTAAAAAAAGGCTGTTGAGTAAAATTGTTACCTATTGTCCTATAGATTCTGCTGAAAAAATAAGGGCGGCAATGTTTAAAGTTGGAGCTGGAAGTATTGGTGATTATTCTGAATGTAGTTTTAATACAGATGGAGTAGGGACTTTTAAAGGGAATCAAAGCACAACGCCTTCAGTTGGAAATGTAGGAGAGTTACATCATGAAAATGAAACGAGAATAGAAACAGTTATCCCATCACATTTAGTAAGTGCTACTGTTGCTCAATTGAAAGCAGCTCATCCTTATGAGGAAGTAGCTTATGATGTTTTTGAGCTTCAGAATACATACGGAAATGTTGGGAGTGGTTTAATAGGGGAGTTGGAAAATGAGGAAGATGAGTTGTCGTTTTTAAAACGATTGAAAATTGATTTAAATACAGACTGTGTTCGATATACAGATTTGCTAGGCAATAAGATCAAGAAAGTTGCTTTGTGTGGTGGTTCTGGAAGCTTTTTATTGGCTGATGCAAAAGCTAGAAAAGCGGATGTTTTTATTACTGGAGATTTTAAATACCATCAGTTTTTTGATGCTGAAAATAAAATATTAATTGCAGATGTTGGACATTATGAAAGTGAGCAGTACACAAGTGAGCTGATTTATGATATTGTTAATGAAAAATTTCCTAATTTCGCAGTTCGTTTAACTGAAAAAAATACAAACCCAGTAAATTACCTTTAAAGATGGCTAAAAAAGAAGCGACTATAGAAGAAAGATTAAAAGCATTATATGACTTACAGGTTATTGATTCTACAATTGATAAAATACGTACTGTAAGAGGTGAGTTACCTTTAGAGGTTCAAGACTTAGAAGATGAGGTTGAAGGGTTAACACTGAGGTTAGATAAACTAACAAATGAAATTGAAGATCTTACTACTGATATATCTAATAAGAAGAACGGTATTAAAGATGCAACTAATTTAATTAAGAAATACGAAGAGCAACAAAACAAAGTTAGAAATAACAGAGAGTTTGATGCAATTACTAAAGAAATTGAATTTCAGAATTTAGAAATTGAATTAGCTGAAAAAAGAATTAAAGAGGGTGAGTTTAAATTGACTTCTAAACAAGAAAAAGTTGAAGAAGCAAAAGAATATTTAGAAGGAAGAAAGCAAGATTTAGCTAATAAACAAAATGAGCTTAAGGAAATTACTAGCGAAACTGAAGCTGAAGAAGATAAATTAGAAAAGAAATCAGCTAAAGCTGGAAAAGTAATTGATGATAGATTATTAAAAGCTTATACTAGAATTAGAGGTAATGCTAGAAACGGTTTAGCTGTTGTTACTATTCAAAGAGATTCTTGTGGAGGATGTTTTAACAAAATTCCACCACAAAGACAAATGGATATCAAAAACCATAAGAAAGTATTGGTTTGTGAGCACTGTGGTAG
>JAQXDJ010000116.1 GCA_029251425.1 Vicingaceae bacterium | reverse complement strand
ATTGCACCTAATGCTAGAATGAAGATTTAAGTTTTTGTTATATTTGAGAGATAAAAACACGATACAAATAAAGTGCATAGTGCACTTTACTCGGTTGTTAATGACTGTAATTTAACAATCACAAAAACACATCAGACAACAAAAGAAATGAACAAACTACTCTCTCTTGCTCTCATTATTGCCGGAACACTTTTCCTCCTCGTGGGTTTTCTTTTCAAGACGCTAAAGTGGCCTGATATGTTTTATGGTATTTATAGCGGCCCAATTATTATTTTTATTGGAATAGTTGTATTACTAATCAAAAGACAAAAATGACTAACCCAACAACTCATAAAAAATTAGTAACGACTGGTTGTTTAATGTGGTGCGCATCATTCTTTGGTGAAGCGTTTTTAGGACAACCTTATTCAACTGTTGGAATTATTATATCACCTATTTTGACAATAATTGGTGTATTCTATTGGTTCAAATATTATAGGGCAACAAGAGGTCGCTATCCGAAATTTCAAACTATTTGGCAGAACACCACAAAAAATGGGGGAATGCTCACATTAAACTTTGACTTTTTGATAAAGCATATATTGGAGTTTTGGACTTTTTGCATTTTGTTTTGGATGGGACTTGTCTTAATAATGATATTGACTTTTAGGCGTTCTGACGCATTTGAAGCAACCAAAAACTATTGTCAGACCAATCAAGAAATTATTTCACAAACAGGAGAAATAAAATACTATGGCATTTTCGTAAGTGGAAATATGTCAAATAGCAGTAAAGGTGGTAAAGCAGAATTTTCATTCACAATTGTTGGGTCAAAAGGAAATTTTAGTGCTAACTCAAAACTTAATAAAGAAAGCGGTGTTTGGACAATTGAAAATTTAAACTTGAGATAATAAATATAACAGCCGCTAACAACTTCTATATCCAACCTTTTTTTTTCAAACAAATAATTAAGCCTTGCCCAACAATCCTTTTTACCTAACTTTGCCAGATGGAAAAAGAGAATATAATTTTTGGTGTACATCCAGTAATTGAAGCAATTAATGCTGGCAAAGCAATTGACAAATTATACATACAAAGAGACATTAAAGGAAGTGGTTTAACTGAATTACGTAAGGCTGTAAAAAAGAATAAGATTGTATTTTCTCATGTTCCTATTCAAAAAATAAACAAACACACCTCTGGTAATCACCAAGGGGTTTTGGCTTTTATTTCTCCAATAGAATTAGCTGATATTGAATTATTAGTTCCTACGTTGTTTGAAGCGGGTAAAACACCTTTCATTTTATTGTTAGACAAATTAACTGATGTTAGAAACTTTGGCGCAATTGCGAGAACTGCTGAATGTGCTGGTGTTGATGCCATTGTTGTACCTAAAAGAGAATCAGCACAAATAAATGCTGATGCAATAAAAACTTCAGCAGGAGCTCTACATACTATTCCAGTTTGTAAAGTTGATAACTTAACTGATACTGCTATGTTTTTACAAGCAAGCGGAATTAGAATTGTAAGTTGTACAGAAAAAACAGAAAACTCTATTTACGATGTAGATTACAATACTCCAACAGCTATTGTTATGGGTAGTGAAGAGTTTGGCGTTTCCAACCAAATACTTAAAATAAGTGACGACAAAGCTAAGATCCCTTTAGCGGGAGAAATCTCTTCTTTAAACGTATCTGTTGCTGCAGGAATTATACTTTATGAAGCTGTAAAACAAAGACAAGCTTAAGAATTCAATTCAGCTTTGGCTTTAATTATTTCTTCAGATGTTTTATTTTCTATTTTAGCATCTAACCAAGATATAAAATCGAAATACTCATTTGCAGCAGTTTCGTAAGGATCTTTCAACACCTCAATAACATCATTTTTAAAATCTAAATAAAGGTTTTGCAAGTTATCTACATCTTTATTTTTTAAGAGCTTTTTAAAGTCTTTCAAAAAGATAGTTTCAAATTTATAATTCTTTAAACTCTTTGTTACAAAACGTTTTGTAGATTTTAATGTGTAATCTAACAAATCATAATTTCCCAACTCAAAATGAATGATAAGGTTTACTAAACGAGCAAATGTATAAACATCTTCTCTCAATCCTGTTTCGCTATTATTCAAAACAAGGTTAATGTATTTTAATGCGTTTTTATAATCTCCTACTCCAAAATATGCTCTAGAAATATTATAATAAAACAACATTACCTCCTCATTATTTATTTTTCCATCATACTCCTCTATACCTTTCAATATAACTGGAACAACCGTATTTATTGCTTTATTAAATTTACCATTGGTTAAACAAATTAACAGCTCAGCATTATTAGGAAATGTAAAAAGTTTCAATTGCACATCAAGACTCTCAAAACCTTTTTTCTTTACCAAACCTTTCATTTTCTCTATCATACCAAAACAATTGTCCCAATCCTTTTGGTCCATATAAGAAAACATTACATTATTTATAGCCTTAACATACCTTTTGGGCAATTCCTTCATTATCAATGGGTTTTTCTCCATAATAATTATTACCCTCATAAAATTAGCGTAAGTAGCCTCTAAATTTCTTTCGGTAGAAGCACACAAGCCTTTAATATAGTAACAAGCAGTTGCAGCTTTTGTTGAAAGTGCCGTGTTTTTACCTTTTATTAAATGGTAATTCGCAATTTCATCAACTATAGCCTGTTCCTCGTCATTTCTAGAATAACCACCTCTTCTAAAAACATAATTTATTTTAGAGTATAGCATTTGATATTCTGCTAAATTTCTTAAACGTTCCAAACAAACACTTTCCTCCTCTACCAACTTGTTTAAATCTTTTCCAAATACTCCCCTTAAATACTCTTCCTCCACTAACGTTTTTTCCCAGTCAATTAAATCCAATAAAAAATAATATTTTTCATAATCGTAAGCCATTTTCTTTGCCTTACGAATAATTTTACTGCATTCTTTATACAATGCTTTATCGTATAGCAATTCAACATTCCTTAATTGTTCTTGTAAAATTGCAGCTGCCGACTTATCAGCATAAAACCCTCTTAGGCTTTTAAGAATAAGACTGTATAAATGATTTTTTTCGGATGGTAAATGCTTAATAAAAGTTTCATTAGAAAATTTGTTTTTCAATCCAGCCTCATCATATTCTTCTTGAACTTCAATAGCATCAAACAGTTTCATATAATTCTTTTCTCCTGACTGTAAAGATGAAGATAATTTAAAATATCTTTTCTCAGATTTAGAAAGTGATTTTATGAGTTGAAAAAGTTCTGTAGATGGCTTCATAGCAATTCAATAATTAAATATGATTTGAATGCCCTAAAAATAATAACAATTATTAGAAATAGCATCTCAATTACAGGTTAGGAATACAATCAGAATAAAAATAGAGTTTTCATCCTTTAAACGGTAAGCAAAGAAATTCCGTCTTTTGTAGGATTACCTTTTCAAACAACAGGGTGTTTAAAACTATCAAAGACAACTATCTTTAGTTAATCTTCGTTATAGTTAAATTTACCATAAAAAATATGGCCTCCATCGGAATGGAATTAGAAGAAAGTAAAATAAAATTAAAAACTAAGGATAGAGATGTTTTCTTTAAGAAAGAATTTTCTAAACTTAAAATTAAGGTTGCTCTAAATTGGTTTGAACTAGTAGCGCTCTTTTTAGTAACTTTCTTTGGAGTAATTAAAGTTACATTCATCTTAAAAATGTCTTCAATTACGCTTTCAGTTATTATTGCTATTATTCTTTCTGTTTCTGTTGTACTATTGTTTTCTTATTTTAGAAACTATCAGCTTAAAATTACTCGATTCGATAAAGAACATATCTACAAAAAGATTAGTGCCGATTTGATTGAAAAATCAAAGTGCGATTCTTAAGCAACTTTTTCTAAAAACAACTCTATTTGAGAATAGATATAATTCAAATCTTCCTCTTTAATACAATATGGAGGGATCATAATTAAAACATTTCCTAGTGGTCTTATAACAATTCCTTTATCCATAAACCATTTATAGGCATCATTACCTTCAGTATTAAAATAACTGCTTTCACCTTCGGTATCTAACTCTATAGCTGCAATTGTTCCAAAATTACGTGCATCTCTTAATTTTGGATGGCTCTTAATTTTAGCTATAAAACCAGACTGTTGCTTTACTATTCTTTGAATATTTTGCTGTGTTTCTTCTTTTTCAAAAAGATCTAAATTGGCATTTGCTGCTGCACAAGCTAATGTATTTCCGGTATAAGAGTGCCCATGTAAGAACGTATGTTTCTTATTTTCTGAATCAAATGCTTTAAATATTTTTTCATCGACAGCTGTAACTCCCATTGTCATAAAACCACCTGTTACACCTTTAGATAAACATATAATATCTGGTTTAATTTTTAAATGATCAGACGAAAAGAATTTCCCAGTTCTATAAAATCCAGTTAGCACTTCATCAGCAATAGTAACCACATTATATTTTTGACATAGAGCTATCATCTCTGATAAAATCTCAGGAGAATGCATTAACATACCTGCTGCTCCTTGCACTATTGGCTCAAATATAAAAGCTGCAACATCGTCCGATTTTAATAGACCCTCAAATCGAGCAAGCACATCTTTTCTATTCTCTTCGTTCGGAGTATCAACAAATTCAACATCAAACAAAAAACGTTCAAAAGGTTCATTAAAACCTCCACGAGCAGTTAAACTCATACTCCCAAATGTATCACCGTGGTAATCATTTGTAAAAGTGATAAACTTATTCCTACTTTCGCCTTGGTTGTACCAATACTGAATAGCCATTTTCAACGCAACTTCATTAGCCGTTGAGCCATTATCTGAAAAGAATATCTTGTCAATATTTTCTGGCAAAAGATTAACCAACCTTTCAGCTAATTTTACAGCTTGAGGGTGAGTAAAACCACCAAAAGCAACATGCTCTAATTCTAGCGCCTGATCAGCGATTTTTTTGGCTATATATGGATGACAATGTCCATGCATGTTTACCCACCAACTTGAAAATCCATCTATGTATTTTTTTCCATCCTCCCCAAATATATAAGCTCCCTCTGCCTTAACAATTGGTACAATTTCAGTTCCTTTATGATTAAAAGGATGCCATATATATTTTAAATCTTTTTCTACTAAACTCATACTCCTTTAAATTGAGATTTATAACTTAATACTATTTCTTTATTAATTTCTGAATGTTGTTCTATTCTTCCTAAACATTTCAAATTAGAATAATTTAAAATGTATTTTTCGGTTTCTTCGTTTGTTTCGCCATTAAATACAATCCCTAACACTTCTATTCCTCTATTTTTTAAAGTATCTATACTTAAAATGGTATGATTAATACACCCTAAATAATTTTGAGAAACCAAAACAACTTCTATATCCAACTCTTTAATTAAATCGATAATTAAATCCTTATCATTTAAAGGCACCATCAAACCTCCAGCTCCTTCTACAATTAAATTATTATTAGTTTCTGGTAGTTTAAAATCACGTAAATTAATCTCTACATTATCAATTGTAGCAGCAGCATGTGGTGACATAGGAGAGTTTAATTTAATACCTTCTGAATGAATTACTGTTTTTTGGTTAGAGATTAAATTTTGAACTTTTATAGAATCAGAGTTGTCCAAATCTCCAGCTTGTACTGGTTTCCAATAATCTGCCTCTAAAGCTTCTGTTAAAATTGCTGAAACAACTGTTTTACCGACATCTGTTCCTATTCCTGTTACAAATATTTTTCTCATAACTATATTCCTATTACTTTAAGTAAACCATCAATTTGCTCTTCTGTATTAAAAGCATGAATACAAATTCTTAAACGTTCTTGGCCTTTAGGTACAGTAGGAGATAAAATTGGACGAACATCAAATCCATTATTCTGAATCTTTTCTGCCAATTGCCTAATCTCATTATTACCTGGAACTATTATACATTGTATGGCACTATTGGAATTGATTATTTGATATTGGTTATTGATTATTTTTTCCTTAAAATAACTTATCAAGTTTTTTAAAACATCAATTCTTTCCAAATTGTTCTCTAAAAAATTATGCGCTTTTTTCATTGCCAAAACGCTTGGTAAAGGTAATGCTGTTGTATAAATAAAAGCTCGTGAATAATTAATCAAGTAATCTCTGAGCAACTTATTTCCTAGAACTACTGCACCATGCGCTCCAAATGCTTTTCCAAAAGTTACTATACGTGCAAAAACATCATTTTCTAATCCATGCTCAACAACTAACCCTTCTCCTTTCTCTCCAAAAACACCACACGCATGCGCTTCATCAACAATTAATGCTGCATCATATTTTTTAGCAATTTCAACTAACTCTTCTAAAGGGGCTTCATCACCATCCATAGAATAAATAGATTCTACAGCTATCCAAACCTGACCTTTTGAATTTTTAATTTTTTCTTTTAAAGAATTAATATCATTATGTTTAAAGGAAAAAGAGTTAGCGTTACTCAATCTAATCCCATCCCTTATAGAAGCATGAATTAATTCATCATAAATTATGGTATCTCCTCTTTGAGGCAAACTTGAAAAAACACCAATATTGGCATTATAACCCGAATTAAAGATTAAAGCAGATTCTGCTTTATAATAAGTGGCCAAAAAATCTTCTACTCCTTCTGTAACTTTATTATTTCCTGAAATTAAACGAGATCCTGTTGCTCCGTATAAATTGAGTTTTTCTTGAAAATGAATTTCTTTTTCAGACGCAAAGCCTAAATAATCATTAGAACAAAAATCAACTAAATTTTCATTGACTTTTAATTCACGCAACGCATTTTCAGATTTACGCTGCTCTAATTTTTCTTTGATATGGTTGATGTGGGAGTTCATTTATTTTACCTCGTCTTTGCGAGGAACGAAGCAACCTAACTAAAATAAGATTGCTTCACTTTCGTTACACTACATTCGCAATGACGTAGTTATTTTATTTCTTCCTTCAACTCTCTTCTCGCAGCTTTTCCTTTTTCGGTAGCCTCAATATTTCTATCAATATCATGTGCTGGTCTACTCCATTTTTCTCTACCTTCTTCTGCAACTTCTTTATAAGATGCTTTAGTTTCTGGTTGCTCTCCAGCAGTAAAAGCTTCTTTAGGCTTAACCCCTAATATTTTAAACAATTCCATATCCTCATTGTATTCTGGATTTGGAGTAGTTAATAATTTATCTCCTGCAAAAATAGAACTCGCTCCAGCCATAAAGCACATTGCTTGCCCTTCTTTACTCATATGTTGTCTTCCAGCAGATAATCTTACCTCAGCTTTAGGCATTACAATTCTTGCTGTAGCAATCATTCTAACCATATCCCAAATTTCAACAGGCTTTTGTTCTTCTAATGGTGTTCCTGGAACTGGAACCAAGCCATTAATTGGCACAGAACCCGGGTGTGGAGTCATGTTAGATAGTGTATAAAGCATTCCAACTCTATCATTTTCATCTTCTCCCATTCCAATAATACCACCAGAACAAACATGTATTCCCTCTTTTTGAGCGTGCTCAATAGTTTTTAATCTATCATCATATCCTCGTGTAGATATAATTTCTTTATAGAAATCTTCAGATGAATCTAAATTATGGTTGTAAGCATATAATCCTGCTTCTTTTAATCTTCTTGCTTGATCTTGCGACAACATTCCTAAAGTACAGCAAACTTCCATATTCATAGAGTTAACCTCCTTTACCATGTCTAACACATTGTCAAAATCTTCGTTATTCTCCACATTTCTCCAAGCAGCACCTAAACAAACTCTTGATGCTCCACTTTCTTTGGCATTACTTGCCATTTCTTTTACAGTATCAACACTCATTAAATCGTTCTTTTCAATACCAGTATGGTAACGTGCTGCTTGCGGACAGTACCCACAATCTTCGGAACAACCACCAGTTTTAATAGAAATTAAAGAGCTAACCTGAACCTCTAAAGGATCGTGATATTCTCTATGAATTGTTGCCGCATCATACATCAACTCCATTAAAGGTTTGTTGTAAATTTCTAAAATCTCTTCTTTCGTCCAGTTGTGTTTCGTTTCTGTCATAGCAAAATTTTGAATAACAAAAATAAGTATTAGGAGTAAGAAAGTGGAACGTAAAAAGTAGAAAGTTTTAACGAGTTTATTAATAACGAAAACTTGTAACTTTACACCTTTCTAACTTTTAACTCATTATGAGAATAGACATCATAACTGTATTACCTGATTTATTGGAAAGTCCTCTAAATACTTCTATCTTAAAAAGAGCTCAAGACAAAGGTTTAGTAGAAATTAATCTTCACAACTTACGTGATTACTCTACCAACAAACAAAAAAGTATTGATGATACTCCTTTTGGCGGTGGCGCAGGAATGGTAATGCAAATACAGCCCATTGCCGACTGTATTGAAAAGTTAAAGTCCGAAAGAACTTATGATGAGATTATTTACATGACTCCAGATGGTGAGACCATGAAACAAGGCATGGTTAACACATTATCACTAAAAGAAAACATAATAATACTCGCAGGCCATTACAAAGGTGTTGACGAAAGAATTAGAGAGTTATTTATTACCAAAGAAATTTCTATTGGCGATTTTGTTTTAACAGGAGGAGAATTACCCGCTGCAATTTTAGCTGATGCAGTTATTCGGTTAATTCCTGGAGTTATAAATGATGAAACTTCTGCATTAACAGATTCTTTTCAGGATGGATTATTGGCTCCGCCTGTTTATTCTCGTCCCGAAAACTATAAAGGATTAAAAGTTCCTGAAATATTACTAGGAGGAAACCACAAAGCCATTGACCAATGGCGTGAAGAAAAAGCGATTGAAAGAACTAAAAAAAGAAGACCTGACTTGCTAGATTAAGCTGCCTCTTCCATTTCATCACTTTTACACTTTTCTTGTGGTTTAGCACCACAAAAACCACAAGGTTTCCCCTCATCATCTTCTCCAAAAATACGACTAGCACTTGCGCAAGTTTTGTCGAACTTACCATCTTTTTTAAAGATGATTTTTACAGCCATACCAAAAACTCCAATGGCCAATAAACCTGTTATTAATAAGAATAATTTCATAATACAAAAATAGGACTTATTTAACTTTCTAAAACATTGTCATCATAAAATCGAGAAACCCCTCAAAATAAATTTGAAGGGCTTCTTTGCACTAACTAAACAGGAACCTGTTTTTTTGGAGAGATTTACTAACT
>JAQXDJ010000108.1 GCA_029251425.1 Vicingaceae bacterium | reverse complement strand
TATTAATTGCATTAGCATTTACACTAGTCTCTTTTCAATCTAATCAAGGTTGTGATGCTACTGCTCTTAAAAATGAATTAAAACCAGGTTTAAAACCAGGTTATAAATACGATTCATCTAAGACAAGTTCTTTTACTTATAATAAAAAAGCTCAAGGCAGAGAAATTGAAGTCCCTTTGTTTATGGGTGAAGAATACCTCTTTTTATTCAATACAAATGGCCTTTCTGAAGATATTAAGATTGAAATTTACAGCGAAAAAATTGGTCATAAAAAAAGAAAGTTACTTTATAACTTAGAAAAAGAAGAAGGTAAATCTATTTACTCTTTCAAACCAACAAAATCTAGAAAAATGTATGTTAACTATACTATTCCTGGAGTTGAAGAAAGTGGATTAAGAGGTTGTATGGTTTTTGTTGTAGGTTATCAATAAAAGAATAAAACAAATTATTAAAATCCGCTAAGTATTACTTAGCGGATTTTTTATTTATAAGATTCTACAGCTTTTCTTACGCTTCCAAACTCTAACAATAAATTATTTGCTGTATCGTAATCAACTTCTAATTGATTCATCACCATTTTAGTTCCTCTGTCAACCAATTTATTATTACTCAATTGCATATCAACCATTTTGTTACCTACTACCCTACCCAGCTTTATCATAACAGCAGTAGAAATCATATTCAAAACTAACTTTTGAGCTGTACCAGATTTCATCCTTGTGCTCCCTGTAACAAATTCTGAACCTACAATTACTTCAATTGGGTATTTTGCAACAGCAGCTACAGGACTATTACCATTACAAACAATACAACCTGTAGTAATTCCTTTTTTATTACACATTTCTAAAGCTCCAATTACATAAGGAGTTGTTCCTGATGCTGCAATGCCAATTACAACATCTTTATCAGAAACTTTATGTTTCTCTAAATCTTTCCACCCTTCCGTTGTACTGTCCTCTGCAAACTCAACTGCTTTCCACATTGCTGAATCTCCTCCTGCAATTAATCCAATTACCAATCCATGATCTACACCAAAAGTTGGTGGACATTCAGAAGCATCAACAACCCCCAATCTTCCACTCGTACCAGCTCCCATATAAAAAAGCCTTCCACCTACTTCCATTTTTGAAACAATTACAGTAATTAATTTTTCAATGCTAGCCAATTCTTTTTCAATAGCTAACGGAACAGTTTTATCTTCTTTATTAATGTTAGCGATGAGCTCACTAATTTCCATTTGTTCTAAATGGTTATATTTTGAATCAGACTCGGTAGTTTTATTGGACATAACGTTTTTTTATTTAGACGAAAATACTAAATCTCTTTAAGTAAATATTGTTAAATTTAAGGCAAAATAATTTGATTAGATATTTCCAAATGAGTAATAGAAAAGTTACAATAGTACCACCAGAAAAATTTAGTGATCTAACAATTTCTGAACCTAAAACAAAAGCAGTTGGTATGCCAGCAATTACATCTTCAATAAAGCATATTGCAGATGAAATGGGAATGGCTAAAGGTTTTAAATTACTTAATAAAATGAATCAGCAAGATGGTTTTGATTGTCCTGGTTGTGCTTGGCCAGACCCTGAAAAACCTTCTGCATTAGGAGAATATTGTGAGAATGGAGCAAAAGCAATTGCTGAAGAAGCTACTGATAAAAGAATTACTGCCAGTTTCTTTTCTAAGAATTCTGTTGAACATTTAAGTGAACAAACAGATTATTATATTGGAAAATTAGGAAGACTTACTGAGCCAATGTATTTACCCAAAGGAAGTTCTCATTATCAACCAATTTCTTGGGATGATGCATTTACTAAAATTGGTGACAAGCTAAACACTTTAAATTCTCCAAACGAAGCAGCTTTTTATACCTCAGGAAGAACGAGCAACGAAGCAGCTTATATGTATCAATTAATGGCTCGGCAGTTTGGAACAAACAATTTACCAGACTGTTCTAATATGTGTCATGAATCTAGCGGTGCAGGATTAAGTGCTACAGTTGGAATTGGAAAAGGTTCTGTTACTTTAAACGATTTACATGAAGCTGAATTGATTATTGTTATGGGGCAGAACCCAGGAACAAATCACCCAAGAATGCTTTCTGCTTTAGAAAAATGTAAAAAAAATGGAGGAACAATAGTAACAGTTAATCCTTTAAATGAAGCTGGAACAAATACGTTTGTAGATCCTCAAAGCCCGTTAGCAATGTTAACTGGTGGAACAAAATTAGAAGATCTCTTTTTACAAGTTAAAATTAATGGAGATGTTGCTTTACTAAAAGCAGCTATGATTTTAATGCTAGAAGCTGAAGAAAAAAATCCAAACAGTGTTTTTGATCACAACTTTATAAAAGAACATTGTGAAAATTATGATGAATTAATCGCTCATTTAAAATCTTCCGATTATAACGAAGCCGTTAAAGATAGTGGCATTTCTGATAAAAAAGTAAGAACATTCGCTCAACTACTTATCACTAAAAGGAAAACAATTATTTGTTGGGCAATGGGAATTACTCAACATAAAAATGGTGTTGAAAACGTACAAGAAATAGTTAATGTTTTATTATTAAAAGGAAGTATTGGAAAACCTGGAGCAGGAACTTGTCCTGTTAGAGGTCATAGTAATGTGCAAGGTGATAGAACAATGGGGATTTGGGAAAAGCCTAAAGAACCTTTCTTAAAAAAATTAGATGAACGTTTTCAGTTTACAGCTCCAAGAGAACATGGCTATGATGTTGTTGAGACTATTAAAGCAATGGATGAGAAGAAACTAAAAATGTTTATTGGCTTAGGTGGAAACTTTATTTCTGCAACCCCAGATAGTCAGTTTACAGGTGAAGCAATGCAGAAATGTGACTTAACCGTTCAGATTTCTACAAAACTAAACAGAGGTCATTTAGTTACTGGACAAGAAGCGATTATATTACCTTGTATTTCAAGATCTGAAACCGACATTCAAAAAAGCGGAAAACAATTTGTTACTGTAGAGAACTCTATGGGAGTTGTCCATAAGAGTACTGGCAGTTTGGCTCCAGCTTCTGCTAACCTAAAAAGTGAACACGCTATTATTGCAGGGATTGCAAAAGCAACACTAAAAAACAGCTCTACTAATTGGGATGATATGATTGACAACTATGATGTTGTTCGAAGCCATATCGAAGGAACTATTACTGGTTTTGATAATTACAATACAAAAGTTCGTGTTGCTGGAGGTTTTTCTCTCCCAAATGGATCTAGAACAAGAGCGTTTACAACACCAGATAAAAAAGCGCATTTTACAGTAAACAATCTTCCTAAAGAAAAAATTGCAGCAGACAATTTTATTATGATGACTATTAGGACACACGACCAATACAATACCACCATTTACGGTATGGATGATAGATATAGAGGAATTACTAACGAAAGAAGAGTTATTTTAATGAATCCTTCAGACATGAAGAAAAAAGGATTCAAACAGGAACAAGTAGTTAATCTTACTAGCCATTTTAATGGTGAAGAAAGAAAAGCTAATAATTTTAAAGTAGTTAGTTACAATATTCCTGAAGGCTGTATTGCTTCTTATTTTCCTGAAACAAATGTTTTAGTTCCATTAAATAGTGTTGCTAAAAAAAGTAATACTCCTGCATCTAAATTTGTGGAGGTATCAATTCAAACGAAATAAATAAAAAAAAACATAAAAATTTTAAGAAATATATTAGCTGTAATTGGTGGTTTATTAATTGGAGGAGCTGTGAACATGGTTATTATAATGATTAGCGGATCAATTATATCCCCTCCAGCTGGAGCAGATATAACAACACCAGAGGGACTGAAAGCTTCCATTCATTTATTTACTCCTATTAATTTCTTAATGCCATTTTTAGCCCATGCAATTGGAGCATTAGTAGGTGCCTTTATCGCAACTTATATTGCAGCAACAAAAAAAATAATTTTTGCCTTCCTTATCGGATTACTTTTCCTTATTGGGGGAATCATGATGATTATAGATGTTCCTTCACCTACCTGGTTTATTATTGTAGATTTAATTGGTGCATACATCCCTATGGCATGGATAGGATGGAAATTAGCTGGTAGTAAAAAATAAACAAAAATTTAATTGAAATTATTAAAACACATATTTTTAGTTATAAGCATACTGAGTATTTTTCAGTGTAAGGAATTGTATGCACAAAAATATGCTGATAAAGCTTATTACCTTGTTGATTCCTTAAACCTTGGTGAATTATCAAATACTGATAAAGAAATTATTGAAAGCTCTCTAAAGGTCTATCATCAATCTAAATCTGATAGCGCAAAAATTTATGCCCTTAATAATATATGCGACAACCTACTCCATATCGACTGGAAAAAATACCAATTTTTACAAAGAGACTTAATTGAAATTGAACTTGAAAAAGAGTTGCCAAAAAAAAGCAAAAAGAAAATACTTGAATATTATGCTGCTGCAATAAATAACATTGGTATAATTTATAGGGATAAAGGCAATATTCTTGAAGCTTTAAAATATTATGAAAAGAGCTTTGATATACAAAAACAACTGAATAACGAAGAAGGTATTGCTCTTTCATTAAGTAACATAGGTGTAATTTATCATCAACAAGGAAATACAAGTAAAGCAATTGAATATTATAGTAAAAGCCTAAAAATTCGAGAGAAAATTTATGGACAATCAAAAAAAGATGTAACTAACAGAGGTATAGCAACAACACTTAATAATATTGGCTCACTTTACCTTGAACAACAAGAGTTCGATCTTGCCCTGCAATACTTTAATAAAAGCTTAAACCTTAATAAGAAAACAAATAATTTGGAAAGCTTAGCTTCTTCGTATAACAGTATTGGAGTTACATATCATAGACAACAAGAAAACACTAAAGCATTAGAATATTATAATAAAAGTTTAACTATTTGTGAACAACTCAAAGATATTGAGGGCATATCTAGAGCGTTAAGTAATTCTGCTGTTATATACAACCTAGAAGGCAATTCAAATAAAGCTTTAGAGTTATTTGAAAAATCATTAAGCCTAAGTAAAAAGATAAAAGATAAAGTTGGTGAAATAAGAGCTTTAAATAATATTGGGTCTATTTACCTTGAAAAAAATGAGCTAGAAAAAGCAAAAAAATATAACATTGAAAGCTTAACCAAAGCTAATGAAGTTGGGTATCCAACATTAATTAAAAATACTGCAAATATTTTGCATCAAGTTTATGAAAAGCAAGGAAACGGTTTGCAAGCTTTAAAAATGTATAAATTATACGTTTCCATGAAAGATAGTGTTCTCAATAAAGAAAATCAAAAAACACTTATACGCAAGCAAGCTGAATTTGAATATGATAAGCAAAAGGCAATTGATGATGCTGAATACAACAAATTACTAGCTCTTGAGCAAGAAAAAAAAGAGAAACAGATTATTTTAACCACTACAGCTGTTACAGTTTTAGGCTTAGTTATATTGTTCTTATTTTTTATATTTAATCGTTTAAGAATAACAAAAAAACAAAAAATAATAATTGAAAATCAAAAACTTGAAGTAGAAGCTCAGAAAGAAGCTTTAGAATTAACTCATTCAGAACTTGAGGAAAAAAATCAAGAAATTTTAGATTCTATAACATACGCTAAAAGAATACAGTCTGCCATTCTTCCTCCTGCAAAAATTGTAAAAGAATATTTACAAGAATCTTTTATTCTTTACAAACCAAAAGATATTGTTGCAGGAGATTTTTATTGGCTAGAACAGAAAGAAAACAAAATACTTTTTGCCGCAGCAGATTGTACAGGACATGGAGTTCCTGGAGCAATGGTGAGTGTTGTTTGTAACAATGCTTTAAACAGAAGTGTTAGAGAACATGGTTTAACTATTCCTGGAGAAATACTTTCCAAAACAAGAGAAATTGTTATCCATGAGTTTGAAAAGAGTGATGAAGAAGTTAATGACGGTATGGACATTGCGTTATGTTCGTTAGAAGGGAATAAATTGCAATATGCTGGAGCCCATAACCCCCTATGGATAATTAGGAATGAAGAATTAATTGAAATTAAAGCAGACAAGCAACCTATCGGCAAATATGACAAACTAAAACCATATACAACTCACTCCTTTGAACTTCAAACAGGCGATTCCATTTATATTTTTTCTGATGGATATGTTGATCAATTTGGAGGTGTTAAGGGTAAAAAATTTAAAACTAGAGCTTTTAGAGAGTTATTATTGTCCATACAAGAAGAAAAAATGATGGCTCAAAAAAACATCATTGACAAAACGTTTGAAAGTTGGAGAGGTAATCTAGAGCAAATTGATGACGTTTGTATAATTGGTGTAAAATATATTTAAACTAAGAAATGGCTTACGATGAGTTTTTAGCTGATAGAATTAAAAACGTTTTTAATGATGAACGCATAACTTTTGATGCTCGAAAAATGATGGGAGGTCTATGTTTTATGGTTGATAATAAAATGTGTTGCGGCATACATATCGATAAAAAAACAACAAATAGTTTATTGATGGCTCGTATTGGCGAAGAAGCCTATAAAAAAGAGCTATCTAAACCAGAATGTTTACCTATGGATTTTACTGGAAGACCGATGAAAGGATATATTTTTGTGACTCCAGAAGGATTTGATATGGAAGCTGATTTAGCTTACTGGATTCAATTATGTTTGGATTTCAACCCTCTAGCAAAAGCTAGTAAAAAAAGAACTCCCAAGAAAGTAAAATGAGCATAAAAAAGCAACTCCAAAATACTGACATTTATCTTATTGATCAAATTTTAAAAGGAAGGTTTAAGAATACAAAATTAGTACTTGATGCTGGCTGTGGTACAGGCAGAAATTTAAGCTATTTTCTTCAAAATGGTCTACATGTATATGGATTAGATTCTGATGAAAAAAAGATAGAACAAACTAAACAAAATGCCCTAAAAATTAATCCTTCTACCCCACTTTCAAACTTTAAAGTCGCAACCGCAGAGCAAATTCCTTTTACAGAAAATTTCGATTTAATTATCTGTAACGCTGTTCTTCATTTTTCAAAAAACAAAGAACAGTTTGATGAAATATTATTCAGCCTATGGTCTAAATTAAATGATAATGGAATTCTTTTTATAAGGCTGGCTTCAAATATTGGAATAGAAAAATTAGTAAAACCATTAAGCAATGGAAACTTCCAATTACCTGATAACACTAAAAGATACTTAGTTTCAGAATCAGACCTTTTAAATTATACGAAAAACCTAAATGCTGAATTAATAGAACCCATAAAAACAACGAACGTTCAAAGTTTACGCTGTATGACTACATGGATTTTAAGAAAATAATTACACCTTAAATCCGATTACTGAAATATCATCAACTTGCTCGTAACTTTCCCCTCCCGATACCATCCATTCATTTAAATTTTCTTCCAGAGCAAACTTTTGTTTTTCCAACGATAATTCAGAATTGTCTAGCAGAAGGTTTAGCAAACTCTTTTGCATAAATTTCTTTCCTTTTGGACCACCAAACTGATCTTTATAACC
>JAQXDJ010000104.1 GCA_029251425.1 Vicingaceae bacterium | reverse complement strand
TTGTAGCACACGATATTCAATATCATTTAGGAATCGGTTATCACATTTCTATGGATTTTGAAAAAGCTATTGCTTCATTTAAAAAGTATAAAGAAACATTGGTATCTAAAAACCCTATAGAACATGAAGACATTAATAAACGAATAAAAGAGTGTGAAACAGCAATAAGTCTTACAGCAAACCCTGAACGTGTATTTATTGATAATTTTGGGAAACCTGTTAATGGGAAATACCCTGAATACGGAGCAATAATTTCTGCTGATGAATCTGTAATGATGTTTACCTCTAGAAGAAATACTTCTACAGGAGCTGAAAAACAAGACCCTGGGTTAAATGATTATTATGAAGACATCTATGTTACAAGAAAAGAAAACGGTAATTGGACCGCTCCTGAAAATATGGGAAGTCAGATTAATACAGACATCCATGATGCTACAACAGCAGTTTCTCCAGATGGACAACGAATGATTATTTATAGAGATACTAAAGGTGATGGTAATTTATATGAGTGTGTTTTAACTGGTTCAACTTGGTCTAAGCCAGAGAAAATGAACAAAAACATTAATACAAAATATCATGAATCATCAGCAAGCTATTCTAGCGATGGAAAAACGCTATATTTTGTAAGTAATAAACCTGATGGATTTGGGGCACATGATATTTACATTACTTATTGGGATGAAGAAAATAATGAATGGGGAGAAGCTCAAAATGTTGGAGCTACAATAAACACAGAACATGATGAAGAGGCTGTTTTCTTTCATCCAGATGGAAAGACGTTATATTTTAGTTCTAGAGGGCATCAAACAATGGGGAACTATGATGTATTTAAATGTTCATTAAAAGATGATGGCACTTGGGGAAAACCAGAAAACATGGGCTACCCTATTAATACTGTTGATGATGATGTTTTCTTCGTTATTAATGGATCTGGAAGAAGAGGTTATTACTCTTCTTTTAGAGATGATGGTCATGGTGAAAAAGATATTTACCAAATAACATTCTTAGGACCTGAAAAGCCTTTCCAACTCAACTCTGAGGATAATCTATTAGCAAGTGTTACCCAACCCTTAAAAGAAAAAGTAGTAGAAAAGCAGGTAAGTGCACTAAGTAAGAGAATTACCATTTTAAAAGGAGTTATTACTAACTGTAAAACATTAGAGCCAGTTCATGCTTCTTTAGAATTAATTGATATTGATGAGAATAAAACATTAGCAACTTTTGAGTCTAATGAAACAACAGGTAAGTATTTAATATCGTTACCTTCTGGTAAAAACTATGGACTTATTGTTAGGAAAGATGAATACCTATTCCATTCAGAAAACTTTAACATTTCTGATTCTGCTGCTTACGAAGAAGTAGAAAAGGATATTTGCTTAAAGAAGATTGAAGTTGGAAGTGTAATTGTTTTAAAGAACATTTTTTATGACTACAACAAAGCTTCATTGCGTGACGCTTCTAAAAACGAATTGGATCGTTTAATTAAACTATTAAATGAAAACCCTACAATAAAAATTGAACTTTCTGCACATACCGATTCACGAGGAAGTAACGCATACAACCAGAAACTATCTCAAAGAAGAGCTCAATCTTGTGTTGACTACCTAATTAAAGGAGGAATAGCTACTGAAAGACTTGTTTCGAAAGGATATGGAGAAACTGTATTAATTAAAACTGATGCAGAAATTGCAAAACTTACTTTCGAAGAAGAAAAAGAAGCTGCTCATCAAGAAAATAGAAGGACAGAGTTTAAAATTACAGAGAAATAAACAATTACACTTCC
>JAQXDJ010000073.1 GCA_029251425.1 Vicingaceae bacterium | reverse complement strand
ATGTAGTCATTGTTATAACATTGAAAAATCTGGAAAAAAAAGTCTAAGGCAAATTTCTAATAAAAAATACCAAAAAGATCTTATTCGGGTAGAAGAAAATAATCCTGAGCCTATTTATTTGGATATTCGCTTTTCTAACATCTGTAATTTTAAATGTAAAACCTGTTGGCACGGAAACAGTTCAGCTTGGTTTGAAGAAGGAAGTAAACGAAATGCTTCTGATGAAAGAATAATCAAAGCTTTTACTAATAATTTTGATGAACTTTTTGAATACATAGAAGATGTGGAAGAAATCTACTTTGCAGGAGGTGAGCCTCTAATTATGGAGGAGCACTATCAGATTCTGGAAGAACTTGAAAAGAGAGGCTTTTTTGATATTGAGTTAAGATACAATACCAATTTTTCTAACCTCAACTTTAAAGATAAAAACATATTAGAAATTTGGAAGAAGTTTAAAAAGGTACACGTAAGCGCAAGTATAGATGCTAGTCATGATTTAGGAGCTGAAATACGTAAAGGTTTTAATTGGGAACAATTCATTTCTAACAGAAAAGAAATGGTGAAAATTTGCCCCGAAATTCACTTTGAAATAGCTCCTACCATTAGCTGTTTAAACATTAACAACATCGGTAAGCTACATCAAGAGTTGGCTAATTTAGAACTATTAGAAGTAAATCATATTTACCTCAATATTTTAGAGCGTCCAAAAGAATTTAACATTCAACAGCTAAATTCAACAGAAAAGTTAATCTCAGAAAAAATTCTTAAAAAACATATTAGCTGGCTTAATAAAAATGAAAGTTCTAGTAAAATAATTGAAGAATTTGAAAATATCATTTCATACATGAATCTTAACTGAAAATTTTACAATATATTCGCAACCAACAATTTAAGATTACCCATTATGCCGCTTAAGAAAATTTCATTACTATTTACCCTAGCTGTTTTTTTATTTGCTTTTAAAGGCGATAAAAAAGCTTACCAAATATTTAATCAGAACGGAAAAAAAGCATCTTATGATAAAATTTTAAAGGAAGTAGAAACTGCCGATATCATTTTATTTGGAGAATTACACGACAATCCCATTTGCCATTGGATGCAACTAGAGTTAACCAAAGATATTTTTAACACCATAAACGAAGACTTAGTTTTAGGCGCAGAAATGTTTGAAGCTGATAATCAAATTACAATTAACGAGTATTTAGGCGGTCATCACTCATACAATACTTTTAAAAAAGAAGTTAAAGTTTGGCCCAACAACAAAACAGATTACCAGCCTTTAGTTGACTTTTCATTGAGTAATCAGCTTCCTTTTATTGCCACTAATATACCGAGGAGATACGCTAATATAGTTTATAAAAAAGGTTTTAAAGGTTTAAACAATATGCACAATCATGCTAAGAGATGGATAGCTCCATTACCTATAAAATATGATAAAAATTTACCTGGCTATCAAAAAATTATAGAAATGGCTGGAGGACATGGTGGTGAAAACTTACCAAAAGCGCAAGCAATAAAAGATGCAACTATGGCTCATTTCATTTTAAAGAATTACCGAAAAGGGAGTACTTTCATTCATTATAACGGCACTTATCACTCTGATAATTTTGAGGGAATAGCATGGTACTTAAAACAGGGTAATCCAAACTTGAAAATTGTAACGATTGCATCTGTTGAACAAGAGAAAATAGACTCTCTAAAAGACGAAAATCTAGGTATTGCAAGTTTTGTACTTTGCACTCCTGAGTCAATGACTAAAACATATTAACCTATTCATAAGCGAACCGTTGACTTTGGATACTATTCTCTCTGATTTTGTTAGTCTTTCTATCTAAAAATCACAGATTGTTTTTCAGTAATCTATATAAAATAAAGATTTTAAGACTTCAATAGCACCTTTTTTTGAGGTCTTTTAAATTGATTTTTTTTTTATTAAATTTACTGGCACATTAATTAAACCTTATTATGAAAAAAACATTACTCATTACTTTTTCAAGTACTGCCTTACTAGTTATAGCACTTTTCAGCTTTAATAACCTAACAAAAAATACAACTCAAATAACATCTGAAGAAGAACGTATTAAATATGAAAAGTTCTTAAATGAACATGAGTTTTCTCAAATAAGATATACGCAAGAAGAAATCCAAAAAATGCCAAAAAAGGACAGACCTGATTTAGCATGGGAACAAGACTACTTAGCGACAATGAATCCTACGTTGCGAAGACCAGAGCGTGAAAAATTAGCTCCAATCTTAACAATGACAAAAAACATGCAACAAGCATTGCAAACCACTGCTCCTGGAAATGCAGGTTCTCCTTGGGTAGAAAGAGGTCCTGACAATGTTGGTGGTAGAACAAGAGCTTTAGCATGGGATCCAACAACAACCAATAAGGTTTGGGCAGGAAGTGTAACCGGAGGTTTATGGTTTAATAACAACATTACAAGTAACGCTTCACAATGGCAAAGAGTTAATGATTTTTGGGACAATATTGCTGTAACAGCAATTGCATTTGATCCAACAAACGCAAATACTATATATATTGGTACAGGTGAAGGTTGGGGTGCAGCGGCAAGTAGAGGTGCAGGTATATGGAAATCAACCAATGGAGGTACAAGCTTTACTCAACTAGCATCTACAACTGATTTTTACTACATTAATGACCTAGTAGTAAGAAATGAAGCTGGAACAGGTGTAGTTTACGCAGCTGTAGCTTCTAAATTTTACGAAGGTCAATTTCATGGAAACAGCGAAGGATTACAACGTTCTGCTAATGGCGGTACTTCTTGGACTCAAGAACTTCCAAACGTTAGTGGAAACCCTGAAGCTCCAACAGACTTAGATATTTCTGCCAACAACACTATTTGGGTTGGAGTTGACGCAAATTCATTTGGTCAAGGTGGTGGAAAAATATACTCTTCTACCACTGGTACAACATTCACTTTAAGACACACTCACACAAATTCTGGCCGTGTGAATCTAGCTTGTGCGCCTTCTGATGCAGATTACATTTATGCAGCTTTTGAAGTTAGTAGCCAATTAAGTGCAATTAAAAGATCAACAAATGGAACATCGTTTTCATCTACAGGTTTAGCAGAACCTAGTGATGCTGATACAGGAATCCCTAATGGAGACTTTACTAGGGGCCAAGCATGGTACGATTTAACATTAGATGTAGATCCAAATGATAGATTATCTGTTATGATTGGAGGAATCGATTTATTTAAAACGGTGAATGGAGCTGTTGCCTGGACCCAGATTTCTAAATGGTCAAACAATAACAACCTTGCAGCACTTAACATTTCGCAAGTTCATGCAGATCAGCACGCTATTCTTTATAAGCCGGGATCTTCATCAGAAGTGCTTTTTGGAAATGATGGTGGAGTTTATTATTCAAGTAACGGACAAGTTACACCTACTGCAACACCTACTTTAAACTCAAGAATAAACGGGTATAACGTAACACAGTATTATGCATGTGCTATTCACCCAACTGCAGGAACAAACAACTTTTTAGCTGGTGCTCAAGATAATGGAACACAAAGATATACTAGTGCAGGAATCAATTCAACTTCAGAAGCAACAGGTGGAGACGGTGCATATTGCCATATTGATCAAACTAACGGAGCTTATCAAACCTCTAGTTATGTTTACAACGTGTTTTATCACTCTACAAATAGTGGAGCTTCATTTAGCCGAATTAATAACGATCAAGGTTCAGGAAGTTTTATCAATCCTAGTGATTTAGATAACAACCAAAACATACTTTATACCTATCGTTCCCAAACATCATTATATAGGGTTACAAATTTCCAAAGTGGTTCACCAAATGTTGGAACATTTAACATGTCAAATATTGGTTCTGCAGCCTCTACATTAAGTGTTTCTCCATATACTACAGCTACAACAACATTATTTATTGGAACTACTGGGGGTAGAGTTTTTAGATTAACAAATGCTCAAGGGACTGAAACAACAACTGAAATTACTGGTGGTTCTTTTCCTACAGGATCTGTTTCATGTATTGCTTTTGGAGCAAGTGAAAATGAAATCTTAGTTACTTTCTCTAACTATGGTGTTAACTCTGTTTGGTACTCATCTAATGGAGGAACATCTTGGACATCTAAAGAAGGTAACCTACCTGACATGCCTGTTAGATGGGCTTTATTTAATCCAAATGACTATAATGAAGTTATTTTAGCTACAGAAGTTGGTGTCTGGACTACAACTGGATTAAATGCTGGTTCTCCAAGCTGGACAACCTCAAATTCTGGTTTAGCAAATGTTAGAGTTGATATGTTACAAATGAGAACATCTGATAATGAAGTTATTGCAGCAACTCATGGTCGTGGATTATTTTCATCTGATGGATTTAATGGACCAAGCGTATTCACTGCGAATTTCTCTGCAAACAATACTTCCCCAACAATAAACCAAACAGTTACTTTTAGTGATTTATCAGCTACAACTCCAACAGGCTGGAGTTGGACTTTTTCACCTGCTACTGTTACATATCAAGGTGGGACAAATGCCAACTCCCAAAACCCACAAGTTAGTTTTAATAATCCAGGAGCATATACTGTAACTTTAGTTTCAACTGATGGAACAAATAACGATACTGAAACAAAAACAAGTTACATTAATGTTGCTGATTTTGTAGCTGATTTCTCTGCTAACAATGTTACACCAACTACTGCTCAAACAGTTACATTTACTGATGCAACTACAACTGCAGCTACAGGCTGGACTTGGACTTTTGCTCCAGCAACTATAACTTACCAAGGTGGTACAAATGCTAATTCTCAAAATCCACAAGTTACTTTTGATAATGCCGGTACATACATAGCAACTCTTGTTGCTACTGATGGAAATGGTAATAGTGATACTGAAACTAAAGCTAGTTATATCAACGCAACGGCTCCTCCCGTAATGGTTTGTCACTCACCTTCTGACTCGCTTTATTCAATGACTTTTGATGGAGTACAAGATTCAATTAAATTATTAGATTGGGTTGTTTCTGATGCAAACGGAGATGTAAATACTTGGGGTCTTGTAAATATTTCTGGAGCTCCACAAGGGGCTCGAAGCGGAGTAAATGCAGCCTGGTATAATTGGAATAACGATGCAGTTACACCAGGTGACGATTGGCTAATAACTAATTGTTTCAATTTAGTTCCAGGTATTGATTATTCGTTTACCTTTTATTGGTCAACAGGAGCTGGATACAACGAAAATGTTGAGTTTTTTGCAGGCGCATCACAAACTGTTGCCGGAATGACAACAAGCTTAAGAACACTTACTAATGTAAGCAACAATACCGCATGGACGCTTGAAACTATAAACTTTACCGTTACAACAGCTGGAGACTATTATTTTGGATGGCATAATACAAGTGCTGCTAATCAATGGTACTTTGCTTTAGAAGATATTAATTTGACTGGAACACCTAGTCCATCAGCAATTACTTGGACCAATCAACCAGCAAATACGACCATAAGTTGTGATGCTTCAAACTTACCTGCAAATACAGGTAATGCTACAGCGACTACTACTTGTGCTACTGGCGGTTTAAATATTACTTCTTCTGATGTTACTGCTGCTGGAAGTTGTGCTAATGCATCTGTTATTACTAGAACTTGGACTGCGACTGATAATTGTGGTAACAATGAAACGTTTGATCAAATCATTACCATTCAAGATGTAACTGATCCTACAATTACGTGCCCTGCAACACAAAGTCAAACTGCAACAAATGGAACCAACACAACATTAAATGATTTTACTGGAATGGCTACTATTGGAGACAACTGTTCTAGCAATGCAAACATTACCGTAACACAATCACCTGCTATTGGGTCAACTCAAAATGTAGGAAATGTAACAGTTACTTTAACTGCTACTGATGAATGTAACAATTCTTCTAATTGTAGCTTTACGGTTAATGTTACTGCAGGTGCAACTGCAATTACATGGACCAACCAACCAACAAATACCACAATAAGTTGTGATGCTTCAAGCTTACCTGCAAATACTGGTACTGCTACAGCGACTACTACATGTGGATCTGGCGGTTTAAACATTACTTCTACTGATGCTACCGCTGCTGGAAGTTGTGCTAATGCTTCTGTTATTACTAGAACTTGGACTGCTACTGACAACTGTAGTAACACTGAAACGTTTAATCAAATAATTACCATTCAAGATGTAACTGATCCTACGATTACTTGTCCAGCTACTCAAAGTCAAACTGCAACAAATGGAATTAACACGACATTAAATGACTTTACTGGAATGGCTACTATTGGAGATAATTGCTCTAGCAATGCAAACATTACTGTAACACAATCTCCTGCTATTGGGTCAACTCAAAATGTAGGAAACGTAACAGTTACTTTAACTGCTACTGATGAATGTAACAATTCTTCTAACTGTAGCTTTACGGTTAATGTTACTGCTACTGCATCAGCAATTACATGGACTAACCAGCCTGCCAACTTAACTATTGAATGTGACGCATCTAGCTTACCTGCAAATACTGGTACTGCTACAGCGACTACTACATGTGGATCTGGCGGTTTAAACATTACTTCTACTGATGTAACTGTTGCAGGAAGCTGTGTTAACGAATCTGTTATTACTAGAACTTGGACTGCGACTGACAACTGTAGTAACACTGAAACGTTTGATCAAATAATTACAATTGAGGATAATACTAATCCTGTAATTACTTGTCCAGCTAACCAAATGCAAATTGCTGCGAACGGAACAGATACAGTTCTTTTAGATTACACTTCAATGGCAACTATTAGTGATAACTGCTCTAGTAATGCAAACATCACTGTAACACAATCTCCTGCTGCAGGATCAACACAAGCAATAGGAACAGTAAATATTACTTTAACTGCTACTGACCAATGTGGAAACACTGCGAATTGCAACTTTGATGTTGATATAACAAATGCAACTGGAATTGCTGACAATACAAGAGTTAACATTACCATTTTCCCGAATCCAAACAAAGGATTATTTACAATAGATTTAGGAACAGAAATGAATGGTGAAGTTTCTATTCAGGTATATAATTTATTAGGAGAGGTTGTTTACAACGAGTCTAAAGAAAATGCAAACACTGCATACAAACTAGACCTTCAACATGTTGAAAAAGGTATTTACTATGTAAGTGTTAAAGGAGATGATAAATCTATCGTTAAGAAAATAATGATAATGTAAATTATCCAAGAACAAAAAAAAAGGGATATCAAATTGATATCCCTTTTTTAATGTCTTAAGTTTTCTAAGAATTTAAAGCCTCTAATTGTTGCTCACTATCTTCCCAATCTTGCATGGCTTGATCCAATTCTTTTTTCACAACATTATAGCTTTCCATCAACTCATCAGAATACGCAGCTGGATCTAATAAAGTTTTATTCATTTCATCTACCTTAGCTTCCAAATCAGCTATCAGTTTCTCTAATTTATTAACTCTATTTTGAGTTTTCCTAATGTCTTTATCTTTTTGCTTACGTTCTTCGTAACTCATTTTATTGTCTGACGATTTCTTATCCTTTTTCTCTACTACTTTTTCTTTGTGCTCAAACTCTCGAATAGTTTTGGCTTTTTTAGATTCTAAAAATTCATAAACACCACCCAAAAATTGTTTTACATTTCCATTACTGAACTCATACATTTCTTCAGTTAATCCATCTAAAAAATCTCTATCGTGAGAAATAACAATTAATGTTCCATCATAATTTTT
>JAQXDJ010000060.1 GCA_029251425.1 Vicingaceae bacterium | reverse complement strand
TCTCTTATTAGTCGAGCAAGGTCAGCTTCTTCTTCAGCTGTAATTAAACTTTCTTTAGATATGTCGTGTAGGTATTTGTCAAGAGAAATGGTTTCTCGGTTGGTAACTTGTTTTACAATCTTAAGTTGTCTCATATATTTACACTAAAAATGTGTTGGTCGATATAAATATACGATTCATCTTTAATAAAGTTTCTTTTGTCTCAATAAAATATTGGTAAAGACATAAAAAAAGTCCCTTGTAATTAAACAAAGGACTTTTAAGTCAATGATATTAAGCTTAAAACTATGCTTCTTGTTTTGCTGGTTTTTCCAATAAAACTTTTCTTGATAATTTTAATTTTCCTGTTTTAGGATCAACTGCAATTAATTTTACATCAATCATTTCACCTTCTTTTAAAACATCTTCTACTTTTTCAACTCTTTCGTGTTTAATTTCAGAAATATGTAATAAACCATCTTTACCAGGAATAATTTCAACGAATGCACCAAAATTAGTGATAGACTTTACTTTTCCGTTGTAAACTTCACCAACTTCTGGAACAGCAGTAATTGCTTTAATTTTTCCTAAAGCAGCATTACTCGCTTCAGCATCATTAGTCATAATAGAAACTTTACCCATTCCATCTTCTTCTTCAACAGTAATTGTTGCTCCAGTAGATGCTTGCATTTCTTGAATAATTTTTCCACCAGGTCCAATAATTGCACCGATCATTTCTTTAGGAATAGTAATTTGAACTATTCTTGGAGTATGTGCTTTTAATTCTGCATTTGGAGCAGAAAGTGTTTTACTCATTTCTCCTAAAATATGTAATCTACCAGCTAAAGCTTGGTTTAAAGCTTGCTCTAAAACTTCATAAGGTAAACCATCCACCTTAATATCCATTTGACAAGCAGTAATTCCATCAACAGTACCAGTTACTTTAAAATCCATATCTCCTAAGTGATCTTCATCTCCTAAAATATCAGATAATACAGCAAATTTTCCAGCTCCGCCTTCAGTAATTAATCCCATTGCAATACCAGAAACTGGTTTCTTAAGTTTAATACCTGCGTCCATTAACGCTAATGATCCAGCACAAACTGTTGCCATTGATGAAGAACCATTAGATTCTAAAATCTCAGAAACAACTCTTATTGTATATGGGTTATCTTCTCCAGTTGGTAACATTGGCTTAATAGCTCTTAAAGCTAAGTTACCGTGTCCAACTTCTCTTCTACTTGTTCCTCTACTTGGTCTTGCTTCTCCAGTTGAGAAAGAAGGGAAGTTATAGTGTAACATAAATTTTTCTGATCCTTCAGCTGTTACTTCATCAACCATTTTTGCATCTCTATCATTACCTAAAGTAACAGTAGTTAACGATTGTGTTTCATCTCTTGTAAATACGGAAGATCCGTGAGCACTTGGTAAATAATCTACCTCACTCCAAATTGGACGAATTTCATCTAATTTTCTTCCATCTAATCTCAATCTATCGTTTAAGATTACATCTCTTACAGCTTCTTTTTGTACAGATTTAAAATACTGTCCGATTAAGAATTTATCACCTTTATCTTCATCAGATAATGTAGCAACAAACTCTTCCTTAACAGCACCAAACTTTTGACCTCTTAATGCTTTGTCAGCAATAGATTCTGCAGCAATAGCTCTACACTTATCAAAACAAGCAGATTTAATTCCGTTATATAATTCTTTGTTGCTTCTTTCGTGATCGTAAGTTCTTTTAGTTTGAGCAGTTGCAATTTCAGCAGCTAAATCTAACTGTAATTGACATTGTTTTTTAATTTCTTCGTGAGCTGTTTTAATCCCTTCTAACATTACTGCTTCAGAAATCTCTAACATTTCACCTTCAACCATCATAATGTTCTCTGCAGTAGCAGCAACTATCAAATCAATAGCCGATTGCTCCATTTGAGCAGGAGAGGGGTTCACTACCCAGTTTCCATCAACTTGTGCAACTCTAACTTCAGATGTTGGTCCGTTAAATGGTATATCCGATACAGCAATTGCAGCAGAAGCAGCAAAACAAGCTAAAGCATCAGCTTTAACTTCTGGATCGTGAGAAATTAATTGTAATTCAACTTGTGTGTTTGCGTGATAATCATCTGGGAAAAGCGGTCTTAATGCTCTATCAATTAATCTACAAACTAATATTTCGTTATCATTTGGTCTTGCTTCTCTTTTTAAGAAACCACCAGGGATTCTTCCTGCAGCAGCAAACTTTTCTTTATAATTTACTGTTAACGGTAAGAAATCCATATCATCACCAGCAGTTGCATCAGATACAACAGTAGCTAAGATCATGGTTTTACCCATTGTTAATACAACAGCTCCATCAGATTGTTTTGCTAATTTACCTGTTTCTAATTCGATGGTCCTTCCATCACCTAACGTGTAGGATTTTTTAATTCCAATTTTTGACATAATTTTTGTTTGTGAACTCACTTGAGCTCGATTTATATTGGTGCACCATGCACCTTTTTTAATTGTTTACTATTTAATAAAAAAGGGGAGTAGCAATAATTTGCGAGCTCCCCTTTAATTTTATGATGTAAGTAAAGTGTTAATCAATGCTTACTTTCTAATTCCTAATTCTTTAATTAAAACTCTATACTTAACAATATCCTTGTTCATATAGTAGTTTAATAAACTCTTTCTTTTACCAACTAAATCTAATAACGCTTTTTGCGTTCCAAAATCTTTACGATTCTTTTTTAAGTGTTCAGTTAAGTGGTTAATTCTGTAAGTGAATAATGCAATCTGCCCTTCTGTAGAACCAGTGTTGTTTGCGTCTCCACCAAATTTTTTGAAAATTTCTGCTTTTTTTTCTGTAGATAAATACATGCTAAAATTAATTTTAATGTTTGTTATGTATGATTTTTAAGGCTGCAAATGTATGCAAATATTCAATACAACAGCTTAATTGTTAAATAATTTGATTGATAATGATATTTTTTCTTTTAGATCTTTTCGTTCAACAATATAATCTAAGAATCCGTGCTCTAAAACAAATTCAGAAGTTTGGAAACCAGCAGGTAAATCTTTACCAATTGTTTCCTTAACAACTCTTGGTCCTGCAAAAGCAATTAGTGCTTTAGGTTCTGCAATGTTAATGTCTCCTAACATTGCATAAGAAGCAGTAACACCACCAGTTGTTGGGTCTGTTAATAATGAAATGTATGGAACACTTTCTTTAGCTAATAAAGAAAGTTTTGCTGATGTTTTTGCCATTTGCATTAACGAAAATGCAGCTTCCATCATTCTTGCTCCACCAGATTTCGAAATCATTAAAAAAGGAACTTTATGTTTAATTGAATAATCAATAGCTCTTGCAATTTTTTCACCAACTACAGATCCCATAGATCCTCCAATAAAATTGAAATCCATACAAGCAATAACAATATCTTGCTTTTCAACTTTACCAACAGCTGTTCTAACAGCATCTTTTAAGTCACTTTTCTTTTGTGTTGAAGCAATTCTGTCTGTATATTTTTTTGTGTCAGAAAATTCTAATGGATCGCCAGATGTTAAGTTTTCATTTAGCTCTTTAAATTTATTGTCATCAAAAAGAATTTTAAAATAAGCTTTTGAGTCTATTCTACCATGATGTGAGCATTTAGCACAAACGTTTAAATTCTCAATATATTCTTCATTAGAAACAACCGTTTTACATTCCGGACATTTATACCAAAGTCCTTCAGGTGTTTCTTTTTTTTCGTTAGTAGGAGTTACAACTCCTTGTTTACTTCGTTTAAACCAACCCATATTTTAATTGAGTATTATTATTTTTATAATAAGGATAACTAATTGTTAGTTGTCCTATAAAGTATCTATGTTATTCAAATCTTCAAAAGCTTGTTTTAAACGTGCTTTAAAAGTTAATTCGCCTTCACGTAACCATTTTCTTGGGTCGTAATATTTCTTGTTAGGAATATCTTCTCCTTCAGGGTTTCCAATTTGAGTGTTTAAGTAATCTACTTTATCAGTAATGTAATCTCTAACACCTTCAGTAAATGCAAATTGCATGTCGGTATCAATGTTCATTTTAATTACACCGTATCCAATAGCTTCTCTAATTTCTTCTAATGTAGAACCTGAACCACCATGAAATACAAAATCAACAGGGTTAACTCCTGTATTGTATTTTTCTTGAATATGTTCTTGTGAATTTTTTAAGATTACTGGGGTCAATTTTACGTTCCCGGGCTTATAAACACCATGTACATTTCCAAAAGAAGCAGCTATTGTAAAACGATTACTAACTTTAGATAACTCTTCGTAAGCGTAAGCAACTTCTTCAGGTTGAGTGTAAAGTAAATTGTTATCAATATCAGTATTGTCAACACCATCTTCTTCACCACCGGTAATACCTAGCTCAATTTCTAAAGTCATACCGATTTTATCCATACGCTCTAAATATTGCTTACAAATTTCAATATTTTCTTCAATAGGTTCTTCTGATAAATCTATCATATGAGAACTATAAAGAGGTTTTCCTGTTTGCTTAAAATGTTCTTCACTTGCATCCAATAAACCATCAATCCAAGGAAGTAGTTTTTTAGCAGCATGATCTGTATGTAATATAACAGGGATTCCATATGCTTCAGCTAATAAATGAACATGTTTTGCTCCAGCTATAGATCCTAAAATTGCAGCTTGTTCGTTTTCATTACTTAACCCTTTACCAGCGTTAAACTGACCACCACCATTAGAAAATTGAATAATAACAGGAGCATTTAATTCTTTTGCAGTTTCCATTACTGCATTTACAGAGTTATTACCAACAACGTTAACTGCGGGTAAAGCAAAGTTTTTATCTTTTGCTAG
>JAQXDJ010000058.1 GCA_029251425.1 Vicingaceae bacterium | reverse complement strand
GTTGGAGATGAAAGTAATTTGCTGAGAATAGAAGATGCAGCTAAATTGATGATAGTCTCTATTCAAAATGAGGGTAAAATTATATCTTGTGGAAATGGAGGTTCTATGTGTGATGCAATGCATTTTGCAGAGGAGTTGACGGGAAGGTTTAGAGAAGATAGAAAGGCAATTGGAGCTGTTTCAATTTCAGATTCTTCACACATGAGCTGTGTGGGGAATGATTATGGTTATGATGAAATTTTCTCAAGGTACGTTACTGGAGTTGGAAGAAAAGAAGATGTTTTATTAGCAATAAGTACAAGTGGTAATTCTGAAAATGTTTTGAGAGCTGCACTTGCTGCTAAAGAAAAAGGGATGAAAGTTGTTGGATTAACTGGGAAAACCGGAGGAAAATTAGCTGAGGTTTGTGACGTAGAGATTAGAGTTCCTCATAATGGTTATGCCGACCGTACACAAGAAATTCATATTAAAATTATCCATTCGTTAATTCATTACATCGAAGAAAACTTAGATTAAATGCTAGTAAAAACCTTTGGAAGTGCTGTTGTTGGAGTAGATGCCATTACCATTACGGTAGAGGTAAATGCTGATAGAGGTTTTAAGTTTTTTATGGTTGGATTACCAGATAATGCAGTAAAAGAAAGTCAGCATAGAATAGAATCTGCTTTAAAAAATGTAGGTCTTAAAATGCCAGGGAAAAAACTGGTTATTAATATGGCCCCTGCAGATATTCGAAAGGAAGGTTCGGCTTATGATGTGACTATTGCAATTGGAATTTTGGCTGCTTCAGGTCAAATGAAAGAAGATTCAATAAGTGATTATGTAATTATGGGAGAGCTTTCATTGGATGGAAGTTTACAGCCTATAAAAGGGGCCTTACCAATTGCTATTCAGGCAAAAAAAGAAGGATTTAAAGGGTTTGTTCTACCTAAAGCTAATGCTACAGAAGCAGCTGTTGTAGATGGGTTAGATGTTTATGGAGTAGATAATATTAAAGAAGTAATTGATTTTTTTAATGGAGAATCATCTATAGAAAAAGTAGAGATTGATACACGAAAAGAGTTCTATAAAAACTTAAATAATTCTGAATTTGATTTTGAGGATGTAAAAGGCCAGGAAAATATTAAAAGAGCATTAGAAATTGCAGCAGCAGGAGGACATAATGTGATTTTAATTGGGCCACCTGGAGCAGGTAAAACAATGCTAGCAAAACGATTACCTACAATACTACCTCCATTGTCATTACAAGAAGCTTTGGAAACTACCAAAATACATTCAGTAGGTGGAAAATTGTCAAGTGATGTGTCATTAATTAATGTTCGTCCATTTCGGGCACCGCATCACACTATTTCTGATGTGGCACTCGTAGGAGGGGGAGGTTTTCCACAGCCAGGCGAAATATCTTTAGCGCATAATGGGGTTCTCTTTTTAGATGAATTGCCAGAATTTCAAAGAACCGTTTTAGAAGTGTTAAGGCAGCCTCTGGAAGATAGAAGCATTACTATTTCTAGAGCAAAATTTACAGTAGATTACCCTGCAAGTTTTATGATGGTAGCTTCAATGAACCCTTGTCCTTGTGGCTATTATAACCACCCAGAAAAAGATTGTGTTTGTTCTCCAGGAGTCGTGCAAAAATATTTGAATAAAATTTCAGGACCGTTATTGGATAGAATTGATTTACACGTTGAAGTTACGCCAGTGTCGTTTAATGAGTTGAGTACTAAGGCAGCTGGTGAAACAAGTAATGAGATTAGAGGGCGAGTAATTGATGCTCGAAAAGTTCAAGAAAAAAGGTTTGAAAAAAATAACGGAGTACATGCAAATGCTCAAATTTCTTCTAAAATTCTAAAAGAAATTTGTGAAATTGATCAAGAAGGGAAAGATTTATTAAAAAAAGCAATGGATAGACTTGGACTTTCTGCGAGAGCTTACGATAGAATATTAAAGGTAGCTAGGACAATTGCAGATTTAGAAAAATCAGAAAGTATTAAAACGAACCATTTGGCTGAAGCAATACAATACAGGAGTTTAGATAGAGAAGGTTGGGCTGGGTAAAGAGTTTAGGTATAAATTTATCATAAAAATAACATAATGAATTTGATTAAAAATATTTTAATAGCATCATCTTTAATACTTGTAATAGCTTCATGTTCAAAAGAAGAAGATGAAATTCCACTAGCAGACCCAGGCGTATCTGCAGCTGATTTTGATTCAGGATATTTAGGAATTATTTTGGAAGGTGCTAATACTATGCTTGACAGTATTACTTATACAAATGAAACCAAAGGTTTCTCTTTTAGAATAGCACCATCTTCTATTATTTTTAATCAAGGGTCTGATACAGGATACTTTTTTAAACCCCTTAGAAGCGGGAATGAAGGGGATGATGTTAATTGTTGTATTTATGTGAATACATCTACATTTCTTGATGTTGTATTTAATGATTCGATAGTAACAGATACGAATTACGTTATGGTTTTAGATAGTGTTGGAACGGGTAAATATCAGTTTGAGGGAACATATTAAAATTTTATTTTTTTTAGTGTTTTACGTAAAGTTTCTAACTCAGTTATAATGTTTTTTCGTTCAATTATTAATTGTAATATGAATTGTTTTCTGCTATAAAAACTAGTGTAAAACTTCCAGTTATAGTAAAATTTTCGAGCAAACCTTGAGTAAGAGATAGTAAACAGCCCAATAAAAGGTAAACTTATTAAGTGGAAAATACTAAGTAGTTTTATTTTAAAAATTATCCAAATACCCATTACTGAAAGGCTATAGAAAAATATAAATAAGAAAGCCCCTATAGACATTAGTAATGCCCCATAAAATGCTTGATCTTTTGTAATCTTTAAAGCAATAATTTTTGTTAGGTTGTAAGGTATAAAGCTATGAGTAAATCCTATTAACCAAATGGGGAATCCGAGAATTAATTTAAAAATAGACATTAATGTTATTGTTAATAGGCTTTGTTTTTTAGTGTTTAAGCCTATTTTTTTATCTGAAATTTTAGCTTGATTTAGCTTTTCAAAATAGTTATCTATTTTATACTTTATTGTATTAAAAAAATCTGGATTTTCTTTTTGATAATAATGAATTTCAGAAACTATTTCTTGAGAAATATCTATAGGAAGATTACTATTTGGAGACAGCTCTGTTTTGTATATAGTTTCTATTTTTTGAACTAATTCATCGTGTTCTTGCTTTTCAATATTTATAATTAATTGTTTAATACGATTTCCAATGTTAGTAGTTAGATCTCTTGTCGTTTTTGTTTCATCATTTTTAAATGAACCAACATAATTATCGGTATCTATTGCTTTTCCAAATTCAATAGAAAGTTCGCTTCTAAATTTGCTAGAGTTCGTGTAGTTTAAACCTACAGGTAGTATCTTAACATTTAAACTATAGTTATTCTCTTTAGCTGTTCCTAGTGCAATTCTTGCTGCACCAGTTTTTATAGGTCTTAATCGCCTTTCATTTTCACTTGTTCCTTCAGGAAAAATCATAATAACTCCTTTGTCTCCTAATTTTTTATAACAAGCCTTAAATACAGCGTTATTTTCTTTTAATTTTTTGGGATTATCCTGAGCTCTATAAATAGGGATAAGGTTTAGGTTCTTTAATATCATTGCTGCAACTCTATTTTTAAACAGTGTTGCTTTTGCTAAGAAGTTAATCTTTTTATTAATTATAACAGCAATGCTAATTGGATCTAAAAAAGAACTAGGATGATTGGCTACAATAATAAAAGGCCCTTCTTTTGGGATGTTTTCTAATCCTGATATGTGTTGTTTCCTAAAGTAAACTTTAAGAACCAAACGCATTAATATTTTTAAAAAAGAATAAATCATCTAAATTAATTTATAGTAAACATACACTAATTTAGGTTTACGAGTCAAACAATAAAATTTCTAAAACTGACTTTTGGAGAACTATAATTATTTAATTCGATAAGTATAACCTAAAGAAATAGCTGTAAAGTCTGCCTGGTCAACATTGGCTTTTATGTAGGTTCCAAAATAAACATTGTGTTTTGGTAACTTGTTGGTATTTATTAAAAACAAATTAAGACCAAGACGTGTAGAGATTAAACTTTTAAGTTTTTGTTCAATAGCTGTTCTTTCTGGAAATAACTCATTAAATTTTTTGTAAAATGGTTTGTAAAGGTTTACACCTAATCGGATATCAATATCAACATGCCCTAAATAAAATTCATTGCCAATAAATAGTTCAATATTTGATGCGTTTTTTCGAGGTTTGTTAATGTATTCTAACTCATTACTATCTACAATATAATCATAATAAGAGTTATAAAAACGATGTGTTACTCCTGCTTTAATTTTGTAATGTTTTTTGGAAATTATACCTAGAGATAGTGATGTGATTTCAACTAATGTTTTTTCGCCTCCTATTGGGTAATCTTTTGATCCAAACTCCTGAAAACCAAGGTCTTTTTCAATTGAAATGGTATAAGATTTTTTAGCTAAAGATTTGATTTTTTTAGGAGGGCTAAAAGGATGGTTTTCTTTTTTACTAAACTGTGCAGATAAACTCAATAATGCCGAATTTAAGCCTAAATTAGGAAGTTGTGTATGTCCGTTTGAAGCATGAGAGTATCCAACACCAAGTTTGAAATTTATTCCTTTTTTATGATAGATTTCTTTATAAATAAAGGATTGAAAAGCCCATGTGTAAGGAGACCCAATATCAAGGTTTCTGTCATTGTCAGTGAGGTGGTAGTGTGTTGTAAAGTAAGAAGCTCCTAAACCTAGTTTAAGGGTGAAGTTTCTTTTTTTCTTTTTAAAAATATCAAAAGAAATGTAAGGAAGTATTGCCAGTTGAGTTCCAAATACTTTATTATTCCCAATTGTTGAAGCAAAGAAACTAACACCTGTTTTAGGGTAGTTATAATATTTTGTCCATAAGTTAGAAGTGTCTTGCCTTAAAATACCAATATCAACATTAAAAGCATGTTGTAATGAAGTGCTTGGAAAGTTTTTAAGGTAATTAGGTATTACTTTTCCAACCATATAGGCTGGTTCGAGATATAGTTTATTTTTTTTCTTTTCTTGACCTGAAAGGTTCGAGAATAAACCAATCCACATTAATAAAAAAAAGTAATATTTAAAAATTGAAGGAATGGTTATTTACTGTTTAGTCTCACTGATTTTGTATAAATCATTCTGGTAGAAAAAGTCGTTAGTATGATAATAACCTAAAGTAGTTCTTAAAAAAACTGGATCTGATTTAATGGGAGATAAATAGTTGGTTTCTTTGTTCCAGTTGTATAATTCAGAAGATTTTTTATCATTTAAAATCATTAACATATTGTCTTGTAAAAGTCCTAGACTTCTATAATTTCCAATTAATGCACGATCTTCATTCGGTTTCATTTTAGAAATGTCTTTCCCTATTAATTGAGATTTATAGGTCCAATTTAAATATCCAAACAGTG
>JAQXDJ010000047.1 GCA_029251425.1 Vicingaceae bacterium | reverse complement strand
CCATTAAGAGAGCATCCAAATCAAGCAGATAGAATTCGACTATTCAATAACTATAGAGAGTTACTTGAAGAATATGATCTCGATTATCATGTTATTTCAGGAGATATTACAACACGAATAAAAAAGTGTAAAGAAATAATAGATACTTCAATTTAAATTATACTTTTGCCGCGTCTCATGGGGTGCCTTACTTTCAGGCTGAGATTATACCCATTTCTTCTGAGCAATTAGAAGGAAAAACCTGATCCAGATAATGCTGGCGTAGGTAAAATAAATTTATTAATAATAACATAACGAATGTGTTACCCCACATCGTTCGTCAAAAATTTTTTAAATGATGAAAAAATTATTTTTTTTGACGCTAGCAGCTGGCTTTTCGGTCAATTGTTTTGCACAATTTTCAATTTCAGGAATCGTTAAAGATTCCACAAGTCAAACAGTAGTAGGAGCAACGGTTAGGATTGCTGAAACTTACAAAGGTATATTTACCGATAATAACGGTAAGTATAAGTTATCAAATCTTAAAGAAGGTGATTATCTAGTTGAGGTGAGTTATGTTGGTTATCAAACCCAACAAATAAAAGTTGATGGTTTAAATAAAGACACAGAGGTTAATTTCGATTTAAAAAAGTCTCAAGTTTCATTGGGTGAATTTATTGTTTCAGGAACAAGAGTTAGAGAGAACTCTCCTTTCTCTCATTCAAATATTAAAAAAGAAGATTTTGAAAAAAACAATTTAGGACAAGATATTCCAATTTTATTACAAAACTCTGTCTCAGTAGTATCTACTAGTGATGCAGGAGCTGGAGTTGGTTACACAGGTTTTAGATTGAGAGGTTCTGATGCTACCAGAATAAATGTTACTATAAATGGAATTCCTGTAAATGATGCTGAATCACAAGGAGTTTATTGGGTAAATATGCCGGATTTTGCTTCTTCAACAGAGTCAATTCAAATTCAAAGAGGAGTTGGTTCTTCAACAAATGGTGCAAGTTCTTTTGGTGGTTCGGTTAATTTAGAAACTACTGACCTTAAAGAAAAAGCTTATGCAGAAGTATCTTCATCATACGGTTCTTTCAATACGCATAAAGAAACTGTAAAATTTGGAACAGGATTACTTAATAATCGTTGGGCATTTGATGGAAGAGCTTCTAATGTTCAGTCTGATGGGTACATTGATAGAGCAACTTCAGATTTAAAAAGTTATTATTTATCAGGAGGTTATTATGGAAAGAAACTATCTGTTAAAGCAATAGCATTTGCTGGAAAAGAGAAGACATATCAGTCATGGTGGGGAACTCCCGAAAGTGTAGTTTCCGGTAATAAAGGAGATATGGAAACACATGCAGCTAACAACTGGTTAGATTCTGCTAAAACGTATAACTTAATGAACTCCGGTAGAACATATAATTATTATGAATATGATAATGAAACTGATAATTACCAACAAGATCATTACCAATTGCACATTTCAAATCAGTTTAATGAAAAACTAGATGCAACAGTTGCATTTCACTATACATATGGTAGAGGTTACTACGAGCAGTTTAGAGCTGGAGATGATTTTTCTGATTATGGATTGAATGATTTAGTGATAGGTTCAGCTACAATTACTAGTTCGGATATTATTAGAAGAAGATGGTTGGATAATGATTTTTATGGAACAACTTATAATTTAAATTATAAAGCTGAAAAGATTAAAGTTACTGTTGGAGGTGCCTACAATGTTTATGATGGAGATCACTATGGAGAAATTGTTTGGACTGAGTTTGCAAATGGAAGTAATATTAGAGATCGTTATTATGATAATAACGGACTTAAAACTGATTTTAATTCTTATTTAAAAGTAGATTATACTATTGCAAATAAAACAACTCTGTTTGCTGATTTACAAGCTAGAACAGTTAATTATACAGCAAAAGGTATTGATAGTGATTTGCAAACAATAGCTGTAGATACTAATTTTGTATTTTTTAATCCGAAAGCAGGAGTAAGCCATTCGTTTAGTGATAAGGTAAGAGTGTTTGGATCTGTTGCTATTGGAAATAAAGAGCCAAGTAGAAATGATTTTATTGATAACCCTGCTAATAAAAGACCTAAGCATGAATCATTAATTGATTATGAATTAGGTTCTGAGGTGAGATTTAATAAAGTATTAATTAGTGGTAATTTATATTATATGGATTATACGAATCAGCTAATTGTAACAGGGGAGTTAAATGATGTTGGATCTAATATTAGAGCTAATGTTGCAGAAAGTTATAGAGCTGGTTTTGAGTTAATGACTACTTTCCTAATCAGTAAAAAAGTGAAGTTAAATATGAATGGAACTTACTCTCAAAACAAGATAGCAGATTTTACAGAAGTACTTTATGATTATACACTTGGTTATGATGTTGTTGAGAACAACTATGAAAATACAGACATCGCTTTTTCTCCTAATATGATAGCTGCAGCATCATTAGAGTACAACCCGTTTAAGAGTTTAAACTTAATGTTACAAACTAAATATGTAGGAGATCAATTTCTAGATAATACATCAAATTCTGCAAGAAAAATTGATGCTTATCAAACTGTTGATGCAAGAATATCATACTCTATTTTTCCAAAGAGGATGAAAGAAATTTCTTTTAACATATTAGCTAATAATATTTTAAACACTATGTATAGCAGTAATGGGTATACAT
>JAQXDJ010000037.1 GCA_029251425.1 Vicingaceae bacterium | reverse complement strand
TATAAAATTACAGCAATTACTATTGCAATAACAAGTGTTTTATCCTTAACAGCCCAAACGGGTAAAATTAAAAAAGGACAAAAATATTATGATGGATATTCTTATTCAAAAGCTATTGAAAAATATGAGGGATTATCAGAAAAGTCAACCTCTATTAATCGACAATTAGCTGACAGTTATGATAAAACAGGAAACACTACTAAATCAGAAACTTATTATGCTGAAGTTGTAAAGTCTGAAGAAAAAACACCTGAAGATTTTTATAACTACGCTTCCGTTTTATCTAAGAATGGCAAACATGCAGAATCTGAAAAGCAGATGAAGACTTATGAATCGCTTATGGCTTCAGACTCCAGAGCAAAGCAATATGCTGCAAAACCTGGTTTTTATAAAACGCTACTTAAAGATAAAGGACAATTTAGTTATAAAAACATAGCTGCAAATTCAGCTCAACAAGATTTTGGCGTAACTTATTATAAAGACAAAATAGTATTTGCTTCTTCAAGAGAAGGTATAGTTCCGATTAAACGAAGATATAACAGGAATGGTTTACCTTTTTTAGATACATATATTGCTATCCAAAATGAAGAAAGTGAATTGTCAGAGATTGAGCAATTTAACAAAGGGATTAATAATAAATATCACGAAGGTCCTGCTACCTTTAATGAAGCCGGAGATTACATGGTGTTTACTCGAAACAATTACAAAGGAAAGAGTAAAGATGGAATTGTAAATCTTCAATTATTTTCTTCTAAATTAGTAGAGGAAAGCTGGACTAAAGAAGAACCTCTATCATTTAATAACATTGAATATTCTGTAGGACATGCTTGTCTTTCTGCTGATGGTAAAACAATGTATTTTGCATCAGATATGCCAGGAGGTAAGGGTGGAGTTGATATTTACAAAACAACAAGAAAAGATGATGGCTCTTGGGGAGAAGCTCAAAATTTAGGAGATAAAATTAATACTGAAGGAAACGAAATGTTTCCTTTTATCCAAGCAAACAATGAAATGCTTTTTTTTGCATCTGATGGCCATTTAGGTTTAGGAGGACTAGATATATTTATAGCTCAAGTTAAAAGTAATGATTTTGGAAAAGTTGAAAATATTGGAGCTCCAATTAATGGAACAAAAGATGACTTTTCTTTTATTTTAGACAAAACTGAAAAGAAAGGTTATTTTTCTTCGAATAGAGAAGAAGGTAAAGGTGATGATGACATCTATTCCTTCAAACTTTTAAAGCCATTTACATTTGGTAAAATAATTAATGGTACAGCTAAAGATAAAAAAGGAAATATTTTATCAGAAACAGAAATTATACTATATGACATTAATGGAAAAGAAGTTGAAAAGGTAATTACGACTAAAGATGGCGCTTACTCTTTTGCTGTTGATGCTGACAAAAAATTTAATTTAACAGGAACTAAAGCAGATTATTTTGACGGAAAAAACACTGTAAACACTAAAACTGAAGATGATGTTGTTATTGCTGATTTAACATTAGAAAAAGATCCTGGATTATCGCTTTATGCTATTGTTACAGATAAAAAAACTGGAACGGCATTAGAAGGTGTAAAAATGGTTATTACAGATAACATGACCGGAAAGACGGTTGAACACATTACTCCTACTACAGGAGATTACAGAAGGCCTTTAGCTGATAAAAAACTAAACGATAGAGGTAGCTACAACATTTCACTTCAAAAAGAAGGTTACTTTAGTAAAACAGTTACATACAATACTGAATTTAATCAACCAGGTCAATTTGATGTACACAGCAATTTAGATTTAAGCTTAGATGCTGAAGTAAAAGATTTATCTGAATTAATTAAAATTAACCCAATTAACTTTGATGTAAATAAATATAAAATTAGGAAAGATGCTGAAGTAGAATTAGATAAAATTGTTGGAATAATGAATGAATATCCTAACATGGAAGTTGAATTAGGATCACATACAGACTCAAGAGGAAGTGATGCCTACAACAAAAAACTATCTGACAAAAGAGCAAAAGCTTCTGCAGCTTATATTAAAAAGCACATTACTAACCCAGAACGTATTTATGGTAAAGGTTATGGTGAAACCCAAATAACCAACAAATGTTCTAACGGAGTAAAATGTACTCCAGAAGAGCATGAGGCAAACCGTAGAACAGAGTTTAAAGTAATCAGTACTGGCAACGATAAGGTTCTTGTAAAATAATTGGTTAAAATATAATTCCACAAAAAAGCCGAGCAAGAAATTGTTCGGCTTTTTTATTTTGAAATTTTATTGAGTTCTTCTGCTATCTGTCCAGCCAGCAATTTCCGACTATACTTCTC
>JAQXDJ010000020.1 GCA_029251425.1 Vicingaceae bacterium | reverse complement strand
CTGTATCCATTTTTTTTTTTAATTCCTTTCTCTAATAAAGTAAAGACTAGAGGGGTTTATTATGAAACAACAATTTTAGGTGTAAGAGGTGAAGAAGTTTTTTTGAGAATTGTAGAATTTGAAAATAAAGAAGGTAAAAGATATAAATCTTGGGTAAGTATTTGGACTTCATTATTTATTGTTAGGGATGTAGAATGGGAAATAAAACTGGATACAGTTAATAATAATTGAATTTAATTAACAATAGCATCAACACATTTCTGCCCATCAATAGCAGCAGAAACAATTCCTCCAGCATAACCAGCACCTTCTCCACAAGGAAATAAACCTTTTATATCTGGGTGTTGAAATGTTACTCTATCACGAGGTATTTTTACAGGAGAAGAGGTTCTACTTTCTACACCAACAATAACAGCATCATTAGTCATGTATCCTTTCATTTTATAACCAAATTTGGTAAATCCTTCTTGTAGTCTTCGTGTAATTGCTCTAGGTAAAATTTCGTGTAAAGGAGCACTTACAATTCCGGGTACGTAAGAGCAATCTGGCAGATCGGCAGAAGTTTTTCCTTTAACAAAATCTTCTAAACGTTGTGCCGGAGCCAATTGTCCTGTTTCTCCTTTATTTCCTGCCGCTTCAAAAGCTTTTTGCTCTAATGAAGCTTGAAAAGCTAATCCCGCTAAAGATCCATGAGCTTTAAAAGGTTCCAAATCTTCTGCCTCAACAGAAACTACAACGCCAGAATTGGCGTAAGGATTATTTCTTTTTGATGGCGACCATCCATTGGTTACAATTTCTCCAGGAGCAGTTGCACAGGGAGCTATTATCCCTCCAGGACACATACAAAACGAAAATACACCTCTATCTTTTACTTGCTGAACCAATTTGTAAGAAGCAGGAGGTAAAAACTCACTTTTTTCTTTACAATGGTATTGAATAGAATCTATTAATTGTTGGGGGTGTTCAACTCTAACACCTAATGCAAAAGGTTTGCTTTCAATAGCAATTCCTTTATCATTTAATAAGTAAAATATATCTCTAGCTGAATGTCCAGTAGCAAGTATTATGTTTTTAGCAAGTATTTTTTCTTCATTTTGAGTGATAACTCCTTCAACTTGCTTATTATCAATAATTAAATCAGTTAGCTTCGTTTCAAAACGAATTTCTCCACCATATTCTAATATTGTTTCACGCATTGCTGTAACAACATTTGGTAATTTGTTGGTACCAATATGTGGATGAGCATCTACCATAATGTCTTCTGGAGCTCCGTGTTCAACTAAAGTGGCTAAAACAGCATTTACATCACCTCTTTTTTTAGATCGTGTATAAAGCTTTCCATCAGAGTAAGTTCCTGCTCCACCTTCACCAAAACAGTAATTCGATTCAGGATTTACAATTTGTTCTTTGTTGATAGCTGCTAAATCACGTCTTCTGCTTCTAACATCTTTTCCTCGTTCCAAAACAATAGGTTTTAATCCTAATTCAATTGCCTTAAGCGCAGCAAACATTCCTGCAGGACCAAAACCAACAATAATTATTGGTGTAGCATCCTTAACGTTTTGATACTTTGTTTCTGTAGTTGAAGTTGGAATAGTTTCTCCATCAAAATAAACATCAATTTTTAAGTTAATGGTAACCGGTTTTCTTCTCGCGTCAATAGAGCGTTTTATTATCTTAAAATCAAATTGCTCAGCATTCAATTCTTCTGATAGTAATTCTCTAAGTAGTTCGTTGCTGGCTGCTGTTTCTGGTAATACAGAAAGTTGGATTGTTTCCATTAAAATAATTTAGAG
>JAQXDJ010000018.1 GCA_029251425.1 Vicingaceae bacterium | reverse complement strand
CATTGTATAAGTCTAAATCAGTTCTCACTCCAAGTGGTAGAATTACTTTGGATAAAGAAGATCAACAGTGCTATAATTTTAATACTAGCGCTCAATATCCTATTGTTTCAAATAGTGGTAATACTTTTTATTTTTCACCAAATGCTTTTGAAACGATAAATGGAAAACAGCTGACTAATGAAAATATAGCCATTTGTATTTGGGAGTTTACCGATAAAAAGTCGCTGGTTTATGCTGGTGTAACCACCTCTTCTAATGGTAAGATGTTAGAAACAATAGGTTCATTTTATATTGAAGCTAATTATAATGGAGAAAAATTAAAATTGAGAAATGGAAATACTTATAGTGTTAATATGGTTTCAAAAAATGAGTTTGATGATATGTTTACCTATTATGGAGATAATCAAGCAGGAAATGTAAATTGGAATGTCAACAAAAAAGAATCCGCTCCTTTTAATACAACTTCTCCAATTGAAGAGGTTAACATGAATTATGATGAATATGGAGAAGTACTTGATGGTGAATATTATGAAAGTGAAGAAGCAGTAAGCTTCTATGAACTTTCTGCTGGAAAACTAGGTTGGATTAATTGCGATCGTTTTTATGAAATTAAAAATCCTGCAACTTTAGCAATAAAGGTTAATAGTGAAAAGCCTTTAGTTGTAAGATTAGTGTTTAGAGATATAAATTCTGTTTTACCTGCTTATAGCGATTCTAATCACAAAGATCAGTATGAAGTTGACGGTATTCCGAAAGGCGAAAAAGTATTGTTACTTGCCTATTCTGTTAAAGATGATGGGGCCATTTTTGGATATAAGGAAATTATAGTTGGGGAAAATAAAACAGAAAAAATTACACTTACCAATCTTTCTAAAAATAGATTTAAAGGAGCTGTTTCTGAATTGTTAAGCTTTTAATCAAGTTGCTTTAAAGCCTCTTCAACTTTCAATTTGCTGTAACCATTTATTTTTTGATGATTAGGCATCCACCCGATCAAAAAACGCTCAAAATCTGCCCAAGCTATTGAAAAAAGAAAAGACCATTCTAATTTTAATTTATTGATATTTAATTCGTTATCATATTTATGTAAAGTTTTTTCTAACTCTCCAAAGTAGTAGTTCAATAATTCTGTTTCATATTGTTCGCATTCATTTCCCGTTAAACAGCTCCCCATTAAATAGACAACATCTTTCATTCCGCAACCTCCACCAACATATTGAAAATCTACTGCGGAAACCTCTTTTAAATCTTTACTAAAACAAAAATTAGCCACTTTTGCATCTCCATGTACTAATGTCTGAAATTGACAACTATTTAATAGCTCATCAATTGTAGCAGCAGCTTGTTTTAATGGAGTATCATTCATTTCTTTAAACTCATCAGGACGAGTTTCCAAATGCCAATATGTACCTACTTTCCATAAATTATCAGGTTTTACATTTAAAAAAGTTGCGTGAAAATTAGCTAACCATTTTAAACAAACCTTTACTTGGTCAATTGTTAATATTGATTTTCGAATAGGAAAACCTACTGTATCCAAATCTTCCAAAACAATAACTTGTTCCTCTCCAACGGTAGTTGAACCTAATAGCTTTGGAGTTTTACATTCATGAGTGCAAATGGAATTATAATTTTCGTAAAATACTGTTTCAACTTGATAAGATTTTACTTTTCTGATGTGTGAATTATTGGTATTCCAACCTCTTGGATGATTGGTTTCTGTAGGAAAAATAATATGTTTAACAATAACTGTTTTAGCTTCTACTCCAGTTAACTGATAACGAGCTATTTTACCATACCCGCTCCATAATGATTGAATAACTTCTATTTCTTCACAATTAGAAGCTTTTGTAGCACTTAATATGAAATCCTTAACGTTCTTCATTAAATTGATCTAAGGCATCCTCAAAACCAATACTATTTATCCAGTCTTGGCTTTCAGCAGTAGCTACAATTTTTTTAATGCGTGGAATAAAATCATTTTCAATACCATGAACTTTTACAAAACCTAATAATTCATTAAAACTCTTAAACATACTCGCATAAAATGCATCTTGTTTAATATATTTCTCTTGGGTGTATTGTTGAGCTATTTCAATGTTATACACCATTATTTCAGCAATAACAAAGGCATCAACACCTAATTGTAAGTAGTGTTTAATTATTTTTTGAGCAACAGATCTTCTAGTTTTGGGTTTGCGAGTATTTACAGGAAAGTATTCTTTTCCTATTTTGAATTTTGCATCATCTAAAAGCTTTTCTTCTTTTGGGTTAAAAACAAAATTGTAATAGGTTTTTACAGGCTTAAAACGGTTATATAAGTCGATTACCTGCTCTTGCAGTTGTTTTTTTGTGAGTTCTCCTAAGTATTCTTTTAAGGCTCTTTTACTCATTATTTCCCGCCTTTTTTTCTTCCTCTATTAACGTTTTTATCTCCTCTCGTTTTGGCCTTTTTAAATTTCGTTTTAATCGTTCTTTTGTAAGAACCACCTAAATTAACCTTGCTATTCTTTTCACTTTTCTCATGGAAGCTAGCACCACGTTCAGTGTCTTTAGTATTTCTGTTGTAGTTTTTTGTTTCACCTTCATCAGGTCTTTCCTCAGGGGTTAGTTCTACTGAATGGTCAACTTCACTTGGGAAAGGGATTTGTCTAATTTTCAAATCCATTAACTTTTCAATTCCTTCCTTATATTCTCTTTCTTCTTTAGTAAAGAATAAAATCGTCTTTCCTTTCTCTTCAGCTCTACCTGTTCTACCTATACGGTGCATATAGTTTTCAGGAAAATTTGGAGTATCAAAGTTGATTACATGCGATATCTTATCTAAATCCAATCCACGAGACATTACATCTGTAGAAACTAACACCCTATTTTTACCACTATCAAATTGTTCAATAGATCGTATTCTATAATTCTGAGATTTATTGGCATGAATAACTCCCATTTCATCACTAAATTCTTCCTCTAAAACTGCAAATAATCTATCTGCACTCTTTTTGTTGGCGACAAATACTAATACTTTAGAAAATATTTCTTTATCCTGTAATAAATGACCTAATAAATTTACTTTGGTATAAAAATTCTTTACTTGGTAACAGGTTTGATCAATATTGTCTAAAGGTGTACCACTTAAAGCAATAGCTACCTTAACTGGCTGAAAAAAGAAATCATCAATTAATGCATCAATTTCATCCGTCATTGTTGCAGAAAACATAATGTTTTGTCTTCTCTCTGGTATTAATTCAAAAATGTTTGTGATTTGAAAGCGAAAACCTAAATCAAGCATCACATCAACTTCATCAATAACTAATTTTTTTATTCCTTTTAACTTAAGTGATTGGTTTAGAGCTAAATCATATAATCTACCTGGAGTAGCCACAACAATATCACACCCTTGAACAACTGCTTGTCTTTGAACATTTATATTAGCACCACCATAAACTCCAATTACTCTAACATCTTTATAGGCAGCATAACTATTAATATTTTCAACCACTTGTAAAACAAGCTCTCTAGTGGGTACTAAAACTAAAACTCTAGGGTTTATTTGTTTAGAAAATTTTAATTCCTCCAAAATAGGAAGCATATATGCAAACGTTTTACCTGTTCCTGTTTGAGCAATAAAAAAATT
>JAQXDJ010000013.1 GCA_029251425.1 Vicingaceae bacterium | reverse complement strand
ACATACCATTGTTTATGAATAAAGAATATGGTGATTTTGCTCAAAAGATGGGAGAATTAGGAGTTCGGTTTAAAGATTCAGAACAAGTGCTTTTGGAGTTGCAAAGACTGTATTGGTTTACCATTGAGTTTGGTTTGCTGAAAGGAGAAGTTCCTAAAATTTACGGTGCTGGAATAATATCTTCTTTTGGAGAGACTAATTTTATATATGAAAAGGGTACAGAAATTCTGCCTTTTAACTTAGCTGAAATCATCAAAACTGATTTTTGTAATAGTGAAATTCAAACAAAATATTTTATGCTCAATTCTTTTGAAGAACTATATTCTTCAATTTTTAAATATGAAAAACAGCTTGAAAAACTAGCTAGCTTCTAAATATTCATTTTCTGAGAAAGTATTGATGTGGTTGCGAATGTCAATACTAAAATTAGAGTAGTAATGGTTTTTATCCTTTAATGGTTGAACAATGCCTTTATGATTGGCGTATTCTGGAGAAAGAAAATAAATGTTAGCCGTTTTAAAATTAAGTTTTAGGTGTTGTATAATTTCAGAGCAATCATTTTCACAAAAGTATTGGTCAATAACAATAATGTTGGGGTTAAAATCCTTTAATTCGTTGAGGTTGAAGTTTTCAAAAGAAAAATCGAGATTATTATCAAAACGAGATAAATCGAAATACTCTGCCAAAGAATTTTGGTTAGAACAACTTATGAAACTGAATTTTCGTGAAGATGTTTTCATAGTTCTAAGTATTTATTAATGCTGTTACAGTATATATACGTAATATCTACTGTTTTGGATGTCTATGTTTATTCTTATATTGAAAAATAATTTTTGCACGATAATTGAGTTGTATTAAAATAAAACAATCTTATGAAAAATATAATAGCATTACTATTCATATCAATAAGCTTAGTAAGCTTTGCTCAAAAGGAAGAAAAACTGTTTGATGTTTATAATGTGAGGAACCAAGAAGATGGTTCGGCAGTTGTTTATGCAACCAATAATTACATATGTGATGAATCTGTGTTAATTACGTTTAATACGCTTAAAAATATGGAAGCTGATGTTAAACTACCTTTTAAAGGAGTTATACCAGCGGGAGCAAAAGAGTACAAACTATTTACATTAACGATTAAAGATAGAACTAAAGAGAGTGGATTGGGGTACATTACAAAATATTGTCATGGTGATATTTTTGAAGGAAAGCATGATGACAGTTATGTTTACACCATTCCTTATAAAGAAGGTGAACAATATGGAATTGGACAAGCATATGGAGGTAAGTTCTCTCATTTTATGGAAGGTAAAACTCATGCCATTGATTTTACAATGGATGTAGGTACTCCTATATGCGCAGCAAGAGATGGAATAATATTAGAGGTAAAAGAGGATTCTGATAAAAGAGGAAAAACCTATAGGTACGAAGAGTATGGCAATTTTATTGTGATTTACCATTCAGATGGAACAATGGCGAATTATTTTCATATCAAAAAGAATGGAAGCAAAGTAAAGGTTGGAGACAGGGTAGAAGCAGGTCAGGTTATTGCTTTAAGTGGAAATACAGGTTGGTCTTCAGGGCCTCATTTACATTTTCAGGTATATGGTTTTGATAAAGATATGGAGGTAAAAAGTGTACCGACTAAATTTAGACAAGAAGAGGGTAAGGCAATTACTTTACAGAAATCTAAAGAAGGATATAAATCAGTGCACTAATACTTTAAAAGCATTTGATGGTTGGGATTACTGTGGTTTTCGTTTAATTTGAAATCATGTTTTCCAATTATTTTAAAACCAGTTTTTTCATAGAAATTAATGGCTTTTTCATTGTTTATCCAAACAAATAACCACATTCCGGTTTCGTTATGTTTTTTTGATAATTGAACATTAAACTGAAATAGCTGATACCCGAGTTTTAATCCGTAATATTCTTTAAGTAAGTATAAGCGCTCGATTTTAGTTACTTTTTGTAATGAAATATTAGAATGAGTATTGTTAAAACAAATTTTAGAGAAACCAGCAGGCACGTTATTGTGATAAATAATATGAAAGCTATTGTTTGTATCAGCAAGTTCTTGTTTTACTTTTTCTACAGTAAAATTTTGGTTAAGGTAATGTGTTAAAACCTCTTTTGGTGCTGAGGTTGAGTGAGACTCAGTAAAAGCAACTTTGCCAATATCTATAATGGTATGTACATCTGCTATGGATGCTTTTCTGATGTTCATTAATCTTTTATTAGCTTTTTAATTAATGCTACTTGGCCAAGGTGATAATAAGTGTGTTCAATTAAAACATTGATGTTACGTTCGTAATCACCATATTCTTTTTTAACAAAGTTTTCTTTTAATTGATCATCAGATAAATTAGCAACTAGGTAAATAAACTTTTCAGCATCAGTGGTATATTGGTTAATTAGGTTTTGCCAGTCTTTTTCTGAATTAATAGTGGGAGCATCAAAACTTAATTGGTCTTTAATTGTTAAATCTCCACCCTCTAACACTTGTAAAACCCCAGCAATGTAATAGTGGATATGAAAAGTTAGTTTAGCAATAGAATTTAACCCATACACCTCTTTAGTGGCTGATTCAAAAGTAGTTTCAGTAATTTGTTTACGAAAATTTGTACCTGTAACCCAAGTACCTTCAGTTAGCACTTCTTTCAAACGGCTTTCTAATGATTGGGATTTAGTGTTCATTATAGATTTTGCTTAGAACGATAACTCTATGTTTTTGTTTTGTTGTAACCAAAGATAGCGTAATCAGTCAACATAATGAAATTTAGAGATTGTTGGTAGCTGTTTTTTATCTTTCAAATTCTTTTGACCAACTTATATCTTTCAAGTCCAACTCATTGATCGCTTTATTAAATTCATTTTCAGACAAAGGTCCAGTTATGTTATCTTCAGCTTCGGAGCGATTGCCTGATTTCGTAATTCTTATTACATAATATTCGAAGTTGTCAGCTTCTCTTTTTACAATTATATATTGGTCGTTAACTCCAACAGCAATTATTGGTGATTCAATCAGCCCTGCTCCTCCATATTCGCTCCAATAACCTAGGTGAACATTTTTAAATCCAAGTTCTCCTGAAATATAATAATCCTCTGCTAGATCTTCTGTGTCTCCATCTGCCCCAATGAAACAACTCTGGAGAGTGAATGTTAAGAGGATTATTATTAAAAAATGTAAAGACTTCATTTTGTAATTTGATGGTTACTAACAACCGAATATATGTAACGATACACATACTTGCATTATGCGTTTACTTAATATCTTTTTTAGTTAAAATAAAGTAAGAGATACCCCAAAAAGCAAAAATGTAAATAACAGCAACTATAAGTGTTGTGTTTAAACTCATGGTGTCTGCAATTACTGCATTTCTCATGTCTTCAACCATAAAGCCTTTTGGTGTTGGGAAAGGCGTAAGGTTAGAAATTATTTTCATTGGAAAGTATTGGTCTATAGCATCTGGAATTAATGCTCTAACAATACTTTCTGCTAAAATAGAACAGATAAATGCAATTATAGAAAGGGCAGAAGAACGAATTAAAACCGCTACAATTAACCCAACAGACATATAACCTAATGTTTGTATAAAGTAAATGAGTAAGTATTTAATGTCAGTTAAAAATTCACCACCGCCAGAACTAAAACCAAATATAGCTCCTAAAACAAAAAGGTAAAGCGTACTAATTAATGCAAAAGAGGTCATTAACAATATTTTAGAAACAATAAAGTCAGCTTTACTGTTTCCATCAATAACATGTTGCCTAAAGGTTTTAAAGGAAAACTCGTTGCACACTAAAATAACCAATAACATTCCTATTAATAAATTAAACCAGCTACCAATATAAGTAACGTTATTCCATACATCCGGAAAATTGTACATGGTAGCAAAATCGATAGGGAAGCCATCAATTTTAATTTGTCCTGCACCATAAAATACAATAGGAGTAAAGGCAAAGAATAATCCGAAAATAACCCAAAACGTAGTGTAAGGGAATAATTTCTTGTATTCTATTTGAAGCAGTTTTATCATTTAATTATTTCTAAAAAGTTAGCTTCTAAATCAGATTTATGCACTCCAATTTCTGAAGCAACAATTCCTTTATCAAACAATGCTTTATTTAAATAAGCGCTATCTTTTCCTTCGGCAAGCATCACAGCTATTTTGTTTCCGTTTTCAGTAATGTTGCTCACTCCATCAATTTGGCTCAAAGTGAGTTTTAAAATATCTAAATTTTCTGCAGCAACAAATACTTGTTCTTGGTTGTTTAATACCGATTGTATAGGGCCTGTAGTTAGTAAGTTTCCTAATTTTAGTACAGCAACATGTGTACACACTTTTTCAACTTCATCTAAAATGTGGCTCGCCATAATAATGGTTTTCCCAGCAGCAGCTAAATCTAAAATAATAGCTCTTATTTCTGCAATTCCTTGAGGATCTAATCCGTTGGTAGGTTCATCTAACACCAAAATTTCAGGGTCTCCAAGTAGGGCAGAAGCAATGGCTAGTCGTTGTTTCATTCCTAAAGAAAAGGTCTTAAATTTTGAATCGGATCGACTCAATAAATCAACTACACTTAAAACTCTATCAACTTCACTTTCGCTAACATCTTTAATTTTACAAACGATAGAAAGATTTTGTTTAGCAGATAAATAAGGGTAAAAGTTGGGTGTTTCTAATAAAGAACCAATCTTCTTTCTATCATATTTACTAGGTTCTTGTCC
>JAQXDJ010000004.1 GCA_029251425.1 Vicingaceae bacterium | reverse complement strand
TCAAAAAAAACAAATGAAAAGGGAGGTAAAAGAGCTTACGCACCATTTAGATACAAAATGGTATTTGTTATTGAAGAAACAATCAAATTAGATTGAAACAGAGACTCCATTTTTTCATTCAAATTATAATAAGCTTATAGGAAAGTGATTCTTTTTCTTAATACAATTTATAATGAAAAACGCACAATACTACATAAAACACTTACAATTAGAGCAACATCCTGAGGGCGGTTATTTTAAAGAAACTTACAGAAGTAAGGAAAATGTAATTAACAGGAATGGGGTAGAGAGAAGTGCTTCAACGGGTATTTACTTTTTAATTACCAGCGAATTTTATTCAGCTTTTCATAAAATAGAGTCAGATGAAATGTGGCATTATCATGATGGTGCGGCTTTATCGGTTTATATCATAACAGAAAATGGAGAATTAGAAATTTTAAAAATTGGTAATGACATTGAAAATGGAGAACAACTGCAAGGAGTTGTTCCTGCAGGATGTTGGTTTGCTTCTAAGGTGGCTATTTCAAATTCATTTTCGCTAGTGGGGTGTACAGTTGCTCCAGGTTTTGATTTTGATGATTTTGTATTGGCTGAGAGAAAGGAGTTAATTCAAGAATTTCCGAAGCATAAAGAAATAATTACGGATTTAACCAGGGATTGATTGTGAGTTGTAATTGTGGTAGTGGGAAAAGTTACGCATCTTGTTGTGAAATAGCACATCAAGATATTACTCAGGTTAAAACTGCTGAGCAATTAATGCGATCACGTTACACAGCTTTTACTTTAGCTTATGGCGATTATTTAATGGAGTCGCATCATGTTTCAACTCGACCTTTATCAGAAAAGGCTGAAATTGTTGCGTGGGCAAAGTCTGTTGAATGGGATAAACTTGAAGTTAAGTCAACCAATAAAGGACTGGAAAATGATAAGGAGGGAACTGTTAAGTTTAAGGCTCATTTTAAAGAGAATGGCAAGCAGCGATTCATAAAAGAAAATTCAAAATTTATAAAGGAAAACGGTGTTTGGTATTATTTGGGTTTAGCTTAAAATAGTTCCTTATATTTGTTTTCGCACAAAAAACTAGAAAAGATGACACAAATACCTAGCGTTAATTTAAAAGATTTTATTTCTGAATCGTCAGAAAAGAAACAACAGTTTATAAATGAGATAGGAAAAGCTTATGAAGAAATAGGCTTTGTAGCTTTAAAAGGACATTTTTTAGATGATGAGTTAGTTGAGAAGCTTTATGCTGAAATCAAAAACTTTTTTGAAATGTCAACTGAAGATAAGCAGAAGTATGAAATTCCAGGAATAGGCGGACAAAGAGGTTATGTTTCTTTTGGAAAGGAAAGCGCAAAAGGAAAAAAAGAGGGCGATTTAAAAGAGTTTTGGCATTTTGGTCAGTATGTGGAAAAAGGTCATCCGTTATCAAAAGTTTATCCTGATAATGTTGATGTGGACGAATTACCAGAATTTAATAAAGTAGGTAAAGAAGCTTATCAAATGTTAGAAAAAACAGCTAAGTATGTTTCTTCATAA
>JAQXDJ010000437.1 GCA_029251425.1 Vicingaceae bacterium | reverse complement strand
GCTCTTGGCATATGTGTGGCAGAAGTAACTAAAATGTATTTTCCGTTGGTGTATTGTTTGTTTAAAATTTTAGTTGCATTAACCGCATTTTCTCTCGTGTTTTTCGATTCCGATTCAATAATTAAATCTTTGGTAGGAATTCCAATACTCAATAAATAATCTTTAATAAATAAAGCTTCTCTTTCGTTTGGGCTCATAATTTTTCCAGAACCACTTACAATCATTAGTTTTTTAGCTCTACCTGTTTTGTAAAGTTTAATACCAGCCATTAATCTGTCTGTAGCAGAATGAAATTGAACCTGCTCTTGAGAGTAGTCATAACTAGAAAAGCCACCTAGTACAATGGCAACATCGTATGTTTCGGTTAATTCAGAATAAGTTTGGTTGCGTTCTTCGTAAGCTCTTACAAATTCATCTGTAATAAAAGCGTTAGAAAAGAAATAGAACACAAAAAAAGTAGTCCATAAAAGCTTCTTTTTTTTAACTGGGTTTTTAGAGCGTATTCCCCAAAGTAAAAGAATGAAAACCCAGATAACTGGATCGAGTAAAAAGAGCAGTATTTTAGAGAGTATAAAAAACACTATTCATTGTTTAATGACAATTGTTCGAGTGCTTCAATCCAAAGCGGACTATCATTTAAACTTTCAACCAATTGCCAGTGTTCGCCTCCATTTTCTTCAAAAATTTCTTTAAACTCATCACCAACTTCAATGGTTGTTTCTAAACAATCGGCAATAAATGAAGGAGAAAAAGCCAATACATTTTTAATTCCTTCTTTTGGGAAATCTGCTGCAAAAACATCAGAGTATGGTTTTAGCCAAGGGTCTCTAGCTCTAGTCTCTAATCTCGATTGGAAAGCAACAACATAGTCGTCCTCTTTTAAATTCATTGCTTTAGCAACTAATCTAGAGGTTTCATAACACTGAGCTCTGTAGCACAATTTGTTTTTATCAGAATAAACGGCACAACATTTATCATCTAATTTACAATGATTGTTGTTGTAATTGTTTTTACAGTCATTAATAACGTGTCTTTCAGGAACACCATGGTAGCTGAATAGGATTTTATCAAACTTTCCGGTTTTCCAATGCTTATTTCCATTTTCTGCAATGGCTGCTATAAATTTTTTGTTAGAAACAAAGTTTTCTACAAATCTTATTTTAGGTGAATAGCTTTTCTTTTTTAAGAGTTCTTTTACTTTTTCTATACTCGATTTTGTAGAGGATGAAGCCCATTGTGGGTAAAGCGGAATAACTACTAAATCGTCAATTTGTTTTGTTTTTAATTCATCAATAGCTAAACCTAATGATGGATTTTGGTAACGCATTCCAAAACTAACATGAATATTTGTTCCTAATTTTTTTTGTAATAATTTTTGAACTTTTAATCCAAAGTAAAGTAGCGGAGAACCATTTTCTGTCCAAACTTGCTTATAAATTTCAGCAGATTTTGGTGCTCTAAAAGTCGCTATAATTACGTTTACTAAAAACCAACGTGTTAAATATGGTAAGTCAATTACATATTTATCCATTAAAAATTCACGCAAGTATTTTCTAACATCTTTAGTTGAGGGACTATCTGGAGTACCTAAATTGATTAATAAAATTCCTTTTTTTGCCATAGCTACAAAAGTAATTATATACTTTAGCATTATGAATATTCTTTACATAAAAGCGTTACACATTATTTTTGTGGTAACCTGGTTTGCTGGGCTGTTTTATATCGTTAGGTTGTTTATCTATTTTGTAGAAGCGAATGATGAGGAGGCTAATGCAAAAGCAATTTTGCAAAAACAGTATAAATTAATGAGTAAGCGTTTGTGGTATGGGATTACTTGGCCTTCAGCAATTTTAACTGCTTTTTTTGCAACTTGGCTCTTCTCAACTAATTTTACATATTACATTTCTCAGCCTTGGATGCATATTAAATTAACTTTTGTTGTAGCGCTGTATGTGTATCATTTTATGTGTCAACGTATGTTTTCTCAACTAATGAATGAAAAATTAACACTCTCATCATTTAAATTAAGACTATGGAATGAGGTGGCAACCGTAATTTTATTTGCAGTAGTTTTTCTGGTTACTCTAAAAAGCTCAATTAGTTGGGTTTGGGGAGTTGTTGGAATTATTTTGTTTGGTGTTTTACTAATGTTGGCGATTAGAATGTATAAAAAAATAAGAGAAAAAAAGGAAGGACAAAAGACTGTTCCTAATTCAGAAGAAAAGGAAATAGAATAGATTACAACTATATAAAAAGATTACAGTTCCTTCTACTAAGCCTGCATAAAATATTTCATTTCGTTTTTCAGTAGTAAAACCAATTATTAGCATTGTAATAATGTGGCCAATAACCATTGGGTAAATGAAATTTCCTATTGGTAAAAAGTGCAATATTACAATTGATCCAATTAAAAGTAATTCAGAAAAAAGTATAGCATTCTTTGAACCAATTAAGCGTGGTATTGATTTTAGATTGGTGAGTTTGTCAAACCTTATATCTCTAACATCAAAGGGTAAAGTAATGGCAAAAACAAATAGAAATACTTGAAGAATGCTTAACATTAAAATGAACGGATCCATTCCTAAATAAAATTGAGTGTCAACTATTGGGAGCCATACTATTGCTATTGACCAAGTAATCCCTATTGCAATTATTTTAAGATAAGGAACCTCTCTAATGGAAGGTGTTTTTTTTATAAATGGAATTAAAGGAATAACATAAAAAACGGATAAACCACCCATTGGTATTAATATAAAAAAACAGTAGGAGTCTATAAAAAAGGTGCACAATAAACCTATTAATCCAAATATAATGGACGAAATTGTTAAATGAACTTTGTGTTTAATTACCCATTTTAGTCGTTCCCCTAATTTTTCTTTTTCTATTATTTTCTGATTTAAACGATATAAACGTTGTCCATTATAAGTAAAAAAAGTAAAGCTAAAAACCATTAGTAAGACAGCCGCTAAGTTGTTTTTTGGAATGTTGTAAATAAGATAAGTAAGATGTGTAAATGCAGTAACACAAAGAGATACAAAAATGTTAGAGAAAATAAAAAATTTGATAATTGAAAGGAGCCCTTTCAAAACTTAGTTGTTAACGATAACACTCACGATAAAACCTGCTGCCATACCAACAAAACTGCTTTTTAGTGCATTGGTTGTTCGTTTACTCCTAGCAACTCTATCATAACCACGAAGATATTCATCTTCTTTTAAAAAGTCTTTGTTTTTAATTTGGTCTTGTTTTTTTATACTTGTGCCAAAAGGCAAAGTTAGTGAGGTGTATATAAATGGGGTTGCGATATATAAGAAGCTTTGGTCTTTATGCATAAAGTAACCAGTTGCACCTCCAACAGCCAATCCAACAGCACTTACAAAATGACTATTGTAAGTAAGGTGAGCATCTCTTTCTCCGTAAACAAAGAGTTTCATATCTTCTACTTGCAAAAAATTTCCTGCTAGAGTGTCGTACTTATAAACAACAGTTTCAGAATTGTTTTTAGTAA
>JAQXDJ010000197.1 GCA_029251425.1 Vicingaceae bacterium | reverse complement strand
GAATTACTTTAGTCGCAGTTTCTGCGTTAGAAGTAATTGTGACAGATTTATTAATAGCACCTAATCTCTTAGTATCATATTTTACTTTGATAACTGAACTTTCTCCCGGCTTAATTGGTTCTTTTGGCCAAGTTGGAACAGTACATCCACAGCTACCTCTAGCGTTAGATATTATTAATGGTTCTTTACCATTATTTGTAAATTTAAATTCTCTTACACCATCAGCACCTTGTTCTATAGTACCGTAGTCAACAACTTCTGATTCAAAAGTCATTTTTGCTGCGTTTGGGTTTTGAACTTGTACTGTTTTAGCAGGAGTTGCAGCTACTTGAGCATTAATTCCACCAGCAATAAAAGCTAATAAACCAAACGTAAATAATACTTTTTTCATAATAATATAATTTAGTTCTTAATAACAATACAAACGTACTGATTAATTTGAGGTCGATTTTTCTGTTAACACTTCTTTAACAAAGAAATTTAAATTTCTCTGAATGGAATAAAACCAAAATTATGCCAGTTTAGATTTGTTAAAAAGAGTTTCTTGTTTCTTAAACAATAGCTTATCTTTGCGTTCTTATTTTTAAAAGATTCAACATGAATATTGATAGTAAATACAATCCTAAAGCCATAGAAGATAAATGGTATGAATACTGGATAAAAAATGACTTTTTTAGTTCTAAACCAGATGAAAGAGAGGCATATACTATCGTCATTCCACCACCAAATGTAACAGGAGTATTACATATGGGACATATGTTGAACAATACTATTCAAGATGTATTAATTCGTAGAGCAAGGATGATGGGGTATAATGCTTGTTGGGTTCCTGGAACTGATCACGCATCTATCGCAACGGAATCTAAAGTTGTAAACCTTTTAAGAGAACAAGGGATAAGCAAGCATGATATTGGAAGAGAGAAGTTTTTAGAGCACGCTTTTGAGTGGAAAGATAAGTATGGTGGAATAATTTTAGAGCAATTAAAAAGGTTAGGTGCAAGTTGTGATTGGGATAGAACTCGATTTACAATGGAACCAAAATTATCTGATGCGGTAATAAAATCTTTTGTTGAGTTAAACAAAAAAGGATACATCTATAAGGATTGGAAAATTGTAAACTGGGATCCAAAAGCGCAAACTACTTTGTCAAACGAAGAAGTAATTCGTAAAGATGTACAATCTAAATTGTACCATATTAACTATAAAATTGCTGATTCTGATGAATACTTAACGATTGCAACGACTCGTCCGGAAACAATAATGGGAGATGCTGCAATTTGTGTGCACCCAAAAGATGAAAGATATTTCCATTTACATGGGAAGAAAGTAATTGTACCAATGGTAAACCGTGAGGTGCCAATTATTGTTGATGATTATATTGATATTGAATTTGGAACAGGATGTTTAAAAGTTACTCCAGCTCATGATACGAATGATTATGATATTGGTAAGCGTCATAACCTTGAAATCATAGATACGTTTAATGATGACGGAACAATAAGCGAAGCAGGGCAAGTATTTGTTGGGGAAGACAGATTTGTAGTACGTAAGAAAGTTGCAAAGTTGTTAAAAGAAGAAGGTATTCTTATTAAAGAGGAACAAATAACAAACAACGTTGGTTATTCAGAAAGAAACCAAGATACAGTTGTAGAGCCTAAATTGTCTTTACAATGGTATGTTAAGATGGATGAGATTGTTAAGCCTGCATTGGAAAATGTAATGAATGATAACATTCAGTTTTTCCCTTCTAAATATAAGAACACATACAAGCATTGGTTAGATAATATTAGAGAATGGCCAATTTCTCGTCAGTTATGGTGGGGACAACAAATTCCAGCTTATTACTATAATGAAGCGAACGATTATGTAATTGCGGAGTCGAAAGAAGAAGCGTTAGAAATGGCAAGAACAGAATCTGGAAATGCTGATTTACAGCTTTCAGATTTAAGACAAGATGAAGACGTATTGGATACTTGGTTCTCATCTTGGTTATGGCCAATATCTGTTTTTGATGGATTTGGAGAAGACAAAACGGAATTAGATTATTATTACCCTACAAATGTTTTAGTAACTGGTTGGGATATCATTTTCTTTTGGGTAGCACGTATGGTGTTTGCTGGTTACGAGTTTAAAAACGAGAAGCCATTTAACGATGTTTATTTTACTGGAATGGTAAGAGATAAGCAGCGTAGAAAAATGAGTAAATCATTAGGGAACTCTCCCGATGCTTTAGGATTAATTGACCAATATGGAGCAGATAGTGTTCGTTTTGGAATGTTAAGTTGTGCTGCTGCCGGTAATGATTTGTTGTTTGATGAGTCTTTATTAGAGCAAGGAAGTAAGTTTTCTACTAAAATATGGAATGCCTTTAGGTTAGTTAAAGGTTGGGAAGTAGATGAGTCTTTAGAACAACCAGAAAGCGCAAAGATTGCTATTGATTGGTTCGATTCTAAAATGAGTGAGACATTGATGTCTGTAAATGATAATTTTGAAAAATACAGATTATCTGACTCATTGATGAGTACTTATAAATTAGTATGGAACGACTTCTGTTCTTCTTATTTAGAGTGTGTTAAACCAGCTTATCAAAAACCAATTGATGCTGCCACTTTAAAAACGACTATTGCTTATTTTGAAGAGTTGCTAAAAATGTTACATCCATTTATGCCATTTGTAACTGAAGAGTTATGGCAAAATATGGAAGACAGAAATGAAGGGGATACTATTATGTTGTTAGACTTCCCGAAAGCTGGAGAAGTAAATGAAACATTGTTAAAAGA
>JAQXDJ010000435.1 GCA_029251425.1 Vicingaceae bacterium | reverse complement strand
CTTGGCAAGGTGGCGCTCTATCAGCTGAGCTACTCTCGCTTATTTTTAAAAGAACATCCTTCTTACGAAGGGATGGCAAAAGTAAATAAAAAAATAACGTTTCAAAATTCTTTTACGATTTTATTTCTATTTTTTTTGACCAAGAAAATAACTGTAAAAACTAAGCTGTTAATGAGGCTATTAGAAATAATGATGAAATAAACGCTACAATAACTATTGTATAAAAATTATAAGCTTGAGGTTTGTTCATAAGTGGCATAAGTAAAAGGTTTAAAGATTAATAATTTAATTGAAAAAATAAAGTTTTGAAACATACAAAAAACACACTCATTAAAATGGTTTTTTGTTGATAATTAGATTCTTTATTCTGAATTATAGACGATAATAAATACAAGAAGTTGTATTTAAACTATTCAATTTTATAAACGGTTAGTTTTAACCATTAAAGGAAAAATGATAAAGTTTTCTCTAAAACTAAAGTAACATCGCTTGGAAAATCCTTTAACAAGTATGGATGATAAGCTCCAAAAGTATGATTACCTCCTTTTATAACAAACATTTCTGATTTCCTATTCCATTGGTGAATACTCTCACCTTCAGAAAGATTAACAGCCTCATCTTCTGTACCATGAATAATTAAGTGAGGAATCTTAATATTTTTAGCCGACAGCTCAATACTAAATCGATCTTTATTCGCCAATGCATCTTCTACTAACTGATAATAAAGAGGCATTTGCTGTTCAGTTCTTACGTTTGGGACATACATCACGCCATTCTTTTTCCAATCATCCAATTCCAGCGCATTAAACCTGTTAATTAAATCAGCAACTGGAGCCCAGCAAACTAGTTTTTTTATCCGACTATCTTCATGTGCTGCAATTACTGCAACTCCTCCAGCCCTACTATGTCCTATTAAGTAAATTTGATTTGTATCTACTTCATCTTTTGGAAATTGATCACTTGATTGAACCCAATCAACAACAGCTCTTAAATCAGAAAGTTCTTTAGAGTAATTATTATTACCAAACGCCTCTAAATCCGGAAAATTTATTGGTTGCGCAACTGTACCTCCATTATGTGAAAAGTTAAATTTTACAAATGCAGTATTCGCACTAATAAAATATTCCATCACCATATTAAAATGCCCCCAATCTTTAAACCCTTTAAACCCATGGGCAAAAATTACTACTGGTTTTTTATTGCCATTTGGTAAATAACCAGCATCTAATACAATTGGTTTTTCAGAACTCCCAGTAATAACTATATTTCTTTCTACAACCATAATTAATGACTACATCTTATTAGGCACATCAACTCCTAACAATAACATTGAAGATTTAATAACCTTAGCAACCATTTCTGAAAGACATAATCTGAACGCTAATTTTTGAACATCTTCTTCTCTTAAAATATCTACTGTTTGATAGAAATTATTAAACTCTTTCACCAACTCATAAATATAATTTGCAATAATTGCAGGACTATATAATTTTCCAGCCTCTTTAATAACAGAAGGGTAGTCGTTCATTAATTTAATTAACTCTTGCTCTTTTGAATTAATTTCAACATTTTCATACTGTTTCGAAAAACCTAAACTTTCCGCCTTAGCTAAAAGTGATTGAATTCGTGCATGAGCATATTGAATAAACGGGCCTGTATTTCCATTTAAATCAATCGATTCTGCTGGGTTAAATACCATTCCTTTTTTAGGGTCAACTTTTAATAAAAAGTATTTTAAACCTCCTAAACCAATTAAAGAATATAACTCTTCTCGCTCTTTCTCACTCATTCTATCTAAGTGTCCTCGCTCTTGGGTCATGGCTTTGGCATCAGCAACAATCATTTCCATTAGATCATCTGCATCTACTACAGTTCCTTCACGAGATTTCATTTTCCCTTCCGGTAATTCTATCATACCATAAGATAAATGATAACAACCTTCTGCCCAGCTATATCCTAATTTTTCTAAAATGGTAAACAACACTTTAAAATGATGGTTTTGCTCATTTCCAACCGTATAAATTAACCCACTTAAGCCTGTGTGTTTTTTATAACGTTCAATAGCTGTACCTATATCCTGAGTCATGTAAACTGAAGTCCCATCACTTCTTAATAATATTTTATCATCTAATTTAGTATGCGATAAATCTGCCCAAACTGAACCATCTTCTTTTTGATAAAATTCTTTTTTAGCCAGTCCTTGCGCAACAACATCTTTTCCTAATAAATAAGTATCAGACTCGTAATACAATTCATCAAAATCAACCCCCATTGTTTTAAAAGAAACATCAAATCCATCATAAACCCATTGATTCATTTTTGCCCATAACACTCTAATTTCAGCATCTCCTTCCTCCCATTTCAACAACATAGATTGGGCTTCTTTAAAGATTGGAGCTTCTTTTTCTGCTACCGCCTTTTCCATTCCTTCCTCAATCAATCTTGCTATTTCAACCTTATAAGCCTTATCAAACTCAACATAATACTTCCCCACTAAATGGTCTCCTTTTAAACCTGAACTTTCTGGAGTTTCTCCTTCACCAAACTTTTGCCAAGCAATCATACTCTTGCAAATATGAATTCCTCTATCATTAATAATTTGAGTTTTAACAACATTATGTCCGTTAGCTTTTAAAATATTAGCAACAGAATAGCCCAAAAAATTATTTCTTAAATGACCTAAATGGAGTGGCTTATTTGTATTTGGGGAACAATACTCCACCATAATTGTTTTACCTGAATCTGCTTGAAAACCATAATCAATTTGATCAGATATATTACTAAAAACGTCTAACCAATATTTTTTGGAAATAGAAAAGTTTAAAAAACCCTTCACAACATTAAAAGCCTCAACTTCATCAACATTTTCTTGAATAAAACCACCTAAATCTTCAGCTGTTTGTTCTGGCCCTTTTTTAGAAGCTCTTAAAAATGGAAAAACAACCACTGTTAAATCTCCATCAAACTCTTTTCTTGTTTTTTGAATTTGAACTTGTTTTTCATCAACATCTGCACTATACAAATGCTTTAATCCTTCAACTACTTTTTCTATTAATTTGTTTTCCATTCTTTCATATACGTCATTGCGTGGAACGAAGGAATCTCACAATTAAAAGTTTGCTTCGTTCCACGCAATGACGAGTTTATTTTATATTTATCTTTTCGATTGTTTTTGCAAAGTCTTCCAACACATCGAAAGCCGTTTCAGCCATAACATTACCCTTATTATCTAAACAAGGGTTTACTTCCACTACCTCAACACACGCAACCTTACCACTTTCAATTACTTTATTGATAATGGTCTTAATCTCACCCTGATCAAACCCTTTAGAAACAGGAGTTCCAGTTCCTTTTGATATTAAATCACAATCCATACTATCCACATCAAATGAAACATAAATTAAATCACAATCATTCAATTTATCTAGCGTTTCATTTATACAGACATCCATCCCTCTATACCTAACCTCATCAACCCTGTAATTTTTGATGTTGTTTTTTTCTATTGCATATTCTTCTGGTTCTTCTGTATCTCTCACACCAAAATAGACCACATCACTATGCAATACTTTTGGCGAAAACCCTCCAATATTTTTTAAACCTTCCCAAGCCTTATCTGTTTCTGGTTTAAGGTTATTAATTTTTCTATCTAAATTGTCATCTCCTAAAGCTGCAGCTAATGGCATTCCGTGCACATTTCCTGAAGGAGTTGTATATGGCGAATGAATATCTGCATGGGCATCTATCCAAACCACACCTAATCGCTTATCAGGAAAAGCTGTTTTAATACCACTAATCGTTCCTAGTGCCGAAGAGTGGTCACCAGACAATACTAATGGAAATACATTCTCACTAAGTGTCTCGTCTACTGCTTCACTCAAGCGAGAGCAAACAGTAAGAACCTTACCTATTCTTTTAGCAAATGGGGCTTTTTGCTTCTCATAAACTACTTCATTTTCTGTTTCAACATCTAAATAATCATAACGATTAAAAAAATCACTACCTACGTTAATTGCTGCAATTTCAATCGCATCTATTCCTAAATCAGACCCACGAGTTCCTGCACCAATATCAGACCTATTTTTTATTATCTTTATTTTTTCCATAGCTATATTTATGAGGTTCCGAAGTTATTGAAAATGAATTACATTTCAATAAAAATAGATTGTTCAATAAGAAATAAATTCTTCTTTTATGATTTATTGACGTTTAACTATCTTACTCTAAAAATATTAATATATTTGTGACTATACATTTCTACCATATTGAAAAAATCACTTCACATTTTAATTATAATTTTCTCATTATTCCTAATAGGATGTGGAGGAAAGTACGATGAAAAATCTGAAGGAATAATTAGCTACAAAGTAACCTACCCAAAGATGGACAAGAGCAATTTTATGTTCGAGTTTATGCCAAAGGAAATGGAACTAGTTTTTAAAGAAGATAAATACATCACCAATTTATCTGCTGGAATGGGACTTTTTAAAACAAGCTTTTTGGTAGATAAAAAAGAACAAGAATTCTCTCAGCTAGTAAAATTAGTTGACAAAAAATACATCTTAACTCTTAAAGATGAAAAAGTTGAGGAATCACTTTCTAATCTGCCAACCTTTTCAATTGAACGCACAGATGAAACAAAAAAGATTTTAAATTACGATTGTAAAAAAGCCATCATAACCATCAATAATGGAAGCAATGATGCTTTTAGTGTATTCTATACTGATCAAATAAACCTTGAAACACCCAACTGGTGTAACCAATTTAAAGATATTGACGGTGTAATGCTAGAATATCAATACGAAAAATATGATGTTTGCATGCGCTTTACAGCAACAAAAATCACTTTCAAAAAGATAAATGACAGCGAATTTAAGGTTGATAAAAACTACATACCTCTTTCAGAATCTGACTTAGACATAGAAATGCAAGAAATTTTTGATAGCTTTCAATAACCCATCTTTTAACTTTCAAACAAATATCTTCACGCTCTTTCCGACCAATAACAACAGTAAAGACACACAGCTGTTATTCACAATTAGTTGTTATTTAGTAGCAATTAAACTCCTTTAGCCTACGTTACTTATTAATATATTTGATTATTAGTAATAATGGGACTTAATGGGAAGAAACGAATATAAAAAAGAGAGCAAAGCCTCAAAACCAAACACAAAAAAAACAAAAGTTAAAAGGGCTAATCCATTTAACAAATTAAGTAAGTTATTTGTAAAAATAACTAGCGATAAAAAATTTAGCCAAATTACCGGAATTACACTTTTATCCCTATCGGCTTTTCTACTATTGGCATTTTCTTCTTTTTTATTCACTTGGAAAGTTGATCAAAACATCATAAATCATCATTGGAATGATCCAAGCATACAGGTAGAAAACTGGCTAGGAAAATTAGGAGCTTATGCATCTCATCAGTTTATTTTTAACGGGTTTGGCGTTTCTTCTTTTCTGTTTGTATTTCTATCTTTTATTCTTGGATTTAGAATTTTATTTAAATCAAACTTATTGCCTTTAGGCAAATCTTTTAAATATGCCATATTTTCTATTGTCTGGCTTTCAATTTCGCTAAACTACTTATTTGCTTCATCTCCAATATTAGGTGGTGCATTTGGTTTTCAAACTAATTTATGGCTAAGTAGTACAATTGGAGGAGTTGGAATACTTTTATTCCTCGTGCTAACTGCACTTATATTTTCCGTGTTAAATTTCAATATTTCATTTAATATTTTTTCAGCTAAGAAAGATGTTGCTTCAGCAAATTACTCAGAAGACGAAACTTCAGGAACGACAACAAGTCTCAATCAAGAGGATGATTTTGAATATGAAACTACAGAACCTATAGAATTAAAATCAGAAACAACTGTAGATACAGAAGTAATAAAAGAACCTATTGATTTTATTACAGAAGAAATTAAAGAAGAGCCTTTAGCTACTGAAACAAGTGAGCATGAACTCGAATCCGAACCTGAAGATACAATTCCATTATCTTTAGACACTAATATCCCTGTCGAGAAAAGTAAAACTGAAGAAGAAGAAATCGAGTTTTCAATAGAAGAACCCGAGATAAAAGAAGAGGTGCTAAGTGACAAGGAAGTTGATAGTAAAATAAAAGACTTTGGAGAATATGATCCGAAATTAGATTTAGCTTCCTACAAACTACCTTCAATCGACTTATTAAAAGATTTTGGAAACACTAGTAAAAAAGTTACTCCTGAAGAATTAGAAGCCAATAAAAATAAAATTGTTGAAACACTTTCTAATTACAAAATAAAAATTGCAAGTATTAAGGCTACTATTGGACCTACTGTAACTTTATATGAAATTGTTCCTGAGGCTGGTGTTCGAATTTCAAAAATTAAAAACTTAGAGGATGATATTGCTTTAAGTTTAGCTGCTCTTGGTATTCGTATTATTGCTCCAATTCCAGGAAAAGGAACTGTTGGTATTGAAGTACCTAACAGAAACCCAGAGATTGTTTCCATGAGAGCTGTTGTTGCTTCTGATAAGTTTCAAGAAGCAAAAATGGAGTTACCCGTTGTTATGGGTAAAACCATTACTAACGAAACCTATGTTTTTGATTTAGCTAAGATGCCTCACTTATTAATGGCAGGTGCTACCGGCCAAGGAAAGTCAGTTGGTCTGAATGCTGTGTTGGTTTCATTACTCTACAAAAAGCACCCATCTCAGCTTAAGTTTGTTTTGGTCGATCCTAAAAAAGTGGAGCTTACACTTTACAACAAAATTGAAAGACATTATTTAGCTAAATTACCAGATACTGAAGATGCAATTATAACTGATAATGACAAAGTAATTAACACCTTAAACTCTCTTTGTATAGAGATGGATCAACGCTACGAGCTTCTTAAAACAGCAATGGTTAGAAACATTGTAGAATACAACGCTAAGTTTATTGCTCGTAAATTAAACCCTGAGAACGGACACAAATTTTTACCATATATTGTTTTAGTTATTGATGAATTTGCAGATTTAATTATGACTGCTGGTAAAGAAGTTGAAACACCAATAGCTCGTTTAGCTCAATTAGCTCGTGCCATTGGAATTCATTTAATTATTGCCACTCAAAGACCTTCAGCAAATATTATTACAGGTATTATTAAAGCCAACTTCCCGGGAAGACTAGCATTTAGAGTAACTTCAGGAATAGATTCAAGAACAATTCTTGATGCAAGTGGAGCTGACCAATTAATTGGTAGAGGAGATATGTTGATATCTCAAGGAAATGACTTAATTCGTTTACAATGTGCTTTTGTTGACACCCCTGAAGTAGAAGAAATTTGCGACTTTATTGGTGAACAAAGAGGTTATCCTGAAACATTTACTTTACCCGAATACGTTGGTGAATCAGCAACTGGTGGCACTGGTGAATTTGATGGTTCTGATAGAGATGCACTATTTGATGATGCAGCAAGAATGCTAGTTCAACATCAACAAGGTTCAGCTTCATTATTACAACGGAAAATGAAAATTGGATATAACCGTGCTGGACGATTAATTGATCAAATGGAAGAGGCTCGTATTATAGGCCCATCTGAAGGAAGTAAAGCTAGACAAGTTTTAATAGCCGATTTAGAAACTTTGGAACGGTTGTTGGAAGCTCTTCCACAATAACTGACTATGTCAGTAATAATCATTAATTAACTAAAGAATAAACTTACTACAAGATGAAAAACATATTAATAATAGCATTAACAACACTAATTAGTTTAGGAGGTATTGCGCAAGAAGAAGATACTAAAGCTAAAGGAATTTTAGACAAACTGAGTGCTAAAACAAAAGCCTACAAAACTATTAAGGCTGAATTTCAATTCACACTAAACAACAAAACAGAAGGAATTAACGAAACTCAATCAGGGAGCATCCAAATTAAAGGAGACAAATACTTTCTTTCAATTGCGGGACAAGATGTCATTTCTAATGGAAAAGATATTTACACTGTTCTTAAAGATGCTGAAGAAGTTCAAATAAACAATATTCCAGATGAAGATGAAGAAGGCTTTATTAGCCCTAACACTATTTTTACGTTATATGAAGATGGATTTAAATACAAGTATTTAAAAGAGGTAAACAGTGAACACCTAATCAACCTTTACCCAAAAGAAGTTGAAGACAAGGATTTTCATAGAATTACACTTTACATTAACAAGGTTAAGAACCAAATTACTAAAGTTAACATCTATGGAAAAGATGGATCTACAACAACTTATAAAATAAAAACTTTCACACCTAACACAGCTATTGCTGACACTAAGTTTAGCTTTAACAAAACAAAACACCCTAATTTTGAAGTAGTGGACTTGAGAGATTAATCTTTTAATACAAATGAATAAAACCCTCAAAAGTAATTTGAGGGTTTTTGTTTAAAATGAAAAAAGCCTCGTTTAAAAAACGAGGCAATTTTATAAGAAAAAGGTAATGTCTTCAATCCTTTCAAATTTCAGACACTATTAAGACGCAATGACTTAAAAAAGGTTGCTTCTCTTAATTAATTTTTTGTAAAATAACTTTTAGGAAAAGTAATTTTATCAAATGTAGCAAACTGCACATAAGTAAAAACATCGTTATTTAAATACCCATACATTCTATCTACATCATATTCAAAAAGCTCCCCTGTAACACTATGTTCAGTTTTTCTAAAATTAGGCATGTGATACAGTACAATTTTATTACTTCCTCCTATAAGATCTTTTACCTCAATAGTAATATATGGAGGTGAAGCAATTACTGAATCTATTCTCGACTGTTTAGATTCAACATCTACCATCTCATAATAAACTTTCTCATAACGACTAATATACTCTTTAAGCTTTTCTTCATTTACTTTAAGAGGTTTATCGGAACCAATATCTGATACCGAAAATTTTCCTTCTATACTATTAATAACAAAAGATTGCTCTGGTGTTTCTAAATAATTAATCTCAATACTTTTTATAGCTTCTGGCTGATACTTAAACACAACAGCATCTCTCCACTGCTGAGCCTCTGTAAAAAACCTTGACGTTAAATAACCATAATTTCCAGGTATGTACATAATAAAAGGAACTGTAGATTTTATACCATCCTCTTCCAACAACATATATGTTCCTTGATTATCATTTGTTGATTTTCCAACATAATAAACCTTACTAGGCTCATTCTCTCCTTGGTAAATTTCAACTTTAGTTGCTTTAGTTGCTAAATCCCTAACCACGTTGTTAAATGCAGGTTTTGGAACAGGGTATCTTACATCAATTCGACTAAACGTTTTCATAAGTAATCTAATATTATCTGGTCGAGCAATATATTTATCATTCACCATCCAAATATCCTTTGATTTAGAAAGCGTCACTGAAACCCCTTGAGCATCAACAATAAATATTTTAGTAATACTTGAAGTATCTTTAATTGCAAAATCAGATATAGCACCCTCCATATCATCCATTGTGCCTTGCTTTACATTATTCTTACTGATATAAATAAAAGTAGCAATGGCTACCAAAACCACAGCTATAACTATAATTATTTTGTTGTTTTTCATAAAGTAAATTTATTTTGTAAACTTCTTTTTTCGATCGAAATAATGGGCAATACCGAATAATAAAATTAAACCTATCGGTAAAATTGTATTGATTAATTGCCAATCGAATTTATCATTTTTAAGCACTGTTTTATCTAACAACCTAATCTTTAGTTTTTTTGATCTAACTGTCATTAACCCACTATCATCACACAAATAACCCAACACATTTAACATGAAATCTTTATTACCAAATTCCTGTCTCGTAAAACGATCAAACCCTAGAGCTAAATACTCTCCTGTTTTATTGTTTACATGATTTTTAGCCACATCGCCATCAGATATTACCACCATTTTATTAAGAACACTTTTCTCTTTAAAACTAATTTCATTTGCATTTTTTATTTGAGGTGTTAATCGATTTTTATAGACAGATTCAAACTCACCCTCTAATAAGATTGCTGTTAATTGTCTCCCTTTATTAAATTGTGTCTGGTCAGGTTCATAACGAACTAAATCTAATGAAATTCTTGTTGGCACACTGCTAACTTTAGAGTATTGAGATGTCTTTAATAATGGAATCTTTCTAATTCCTTTTTTAGCAATTGTATCAATTGTACTTACAAACTCAGCTTTTAAAGCATTTAAATTATTTACAATTGGGTGGTTGTTAGCTGGAGTTAATAATGGGAAGAAAAACCATGGAAACATTTCTGTTTTTGGTTGATTTCCAACAACTCCTGTTACAATTGGTATTGGAGCTGACTGAATATCTTGGACAATATCAGTATTAAGCCTTACACCGTAGGTAAATAATTGATCATTCAAATTTAAATTCATCGGCAAAGCCATTGTAATATCAGCAGATTGCAAACTATCCATACTAGCAAAAACAGGATCAATTAACCAAACCACTCTACCTCCGTGCATTATATATTGATCAATAATAAACTTATCCTTTTCTGAAAATTTTTCCAAAGGCTTTGCAATAATTATTGATTTATACTTAACCTTTACTCTATAAGATTGAGTACTATCAACCATAAAACGCTCTGTTAAACTTGTTAAATTCTCATCTAAAGAAATCCTATCTACTGTATAATATTCTGCTAAAGAAGTTGCTAACGAAGCTGTCTCTAAATCACTCAACTCTCCATGTCCTTCAATAAATGCAATTTTAGGAACATCAACAGTAGTTAACGTATTTATAGCATTAGCAATCTCATACTCTAACGATTCTATAGAACTATTCAGCATTGATTCTGATCGAGCACCTATTCTGCTTTTTAGAAGTTGTACGGGCAACTCTTGACCCCTGTAAATAAATATTGCTCCAGGCCAAACTATTTTATTACTATACCCATCATCAGTCTTTGTATTTAAATCGGTAGGACGTAAACCTTGTTTGTATAATTGCTTGTAAATTTCATCCCTAATCTTTTTATCAGAACTTTCTGAAGGATTAATGAATTCATACTCAATATTTCCATTAGAATAAGCCCTAAACTCATCCAACATCTCTTTTGTTTCATCCCGCAAGCGTTTAAATCCAGCTGGAAAATCTCCATCTAAATAAACTTTAACATAAACAATATCATCTAATTTTTCTGAAAGACCTTTACTTGTTTCTGAAAGCGTATATCTTTTTTCCGATGTTAAATCAAAACGCTCAAAAGCAAAAGAACCAATGTAATTTATCAATAAAACAATGATCAATCCAATTACCAACAAGGTAAGATCTCTCTTTCTATTTACAGCTTTTTTTTCTACCATTTTCTACTACTTAAAGCTGTTTTGGTTAATAATAGAAATAAATAAATCGTACTTATAAAATAGATTACATCTCGTGTATCTATAACCCCTCTACTCATCGAAACATAATGCTCGTTTATTCCAAGTTTCATAATAATATCATCTACAGCACCAAAATATTCTAAAGAGCTAATAGATTCGAAACCTACGTAACAAAAGAAACATAAGAATACTGCAACAATAAATGAAATGATTTGGTTACTTGTAATTGAACTTGCAAAAACGCCAATTGCAACAAAAACACTTCCTAAAAACAATAGTCCGAAATATGAACCAATAGTTCCTCCTACATCAATATTACCAACAGGGTTACCTAATTGATAAACAGAATAGAAATACACCAAAGTAGGAACTAAGGAAAATAAAACCAGTGTGAAACCAGCAATATATTTTGCCAAAACTATCTGAAAATCAGTTAAGGGTTTAGTTAACAACAATTCTATAGTTCCTGTTCTACTCTCTTCTGCAAACAAACGCATAGTAATTGCAGGTACTAAAAACATAAAAACCCAGGGAGCAACATAGAACAACGCATCAATATTTGCATAGCCATTATCTAACACATTGGTACCTCCAGGAAAAACCCACATCATTAAACCAATTGTAGTTAAAAAAACCACAATTACAATGTACCCAATAAGGGAACCTAAAAAGCTACGTATCTCTTTATTTATTAATGTTAGCATCTAAATCTTTTGCGCGAAGCCCAAAAGTAATATTTTTTAAAGGATGTTTGTTATAAAAATTGTTAAACGGAGTGTTTGAGTTTGTCTGAGGAACAAATTAATTAAAAAGCAAACAACTCCTCATAAACTCTTTTAACAGGTAAACCCATCACATTAAAATAAGAACCAATTATTTTTTCGATACCAATGTATCCAATCCACTCTTGTATTCCATAGCTTCCAGCCTTATCAAAAGGTTTATAGTTATCTACATAATATTCAATTTCAGGAGTTGTTAAGGTTTTAAAATACACTTCCGTTTCTTCGTAAAAGGTATGCTGTTTTTCTTTTGACAACAATGTAACAGCAGTAATTACTTCATGCTTGTTTCCAGAAAGTTTACCCAACATTTTAATAGCATCTGCTCTACCTGTTGGCTTCCCTATAATTTCATCACCTAAACAAACAATAGTATCTGATGTTATCACCAAATCGTTTTCTTTTAAAGCACTTACAAAAGCACTTGCCTTAAGCTCACTTAAAAAAACAGCAACATTTTCTCTTGTTAATTCTGATGGATATATTTCCTCAATATCTTTTGTTTTAATTTCAAAATCAAAGCCCAATTCTTTTAATAAATTTTGCCTTCTTGGCGATTTTGAAGCCAAAATTATGTTGTGAGAAATAGTTTGAAAACTCATTATATTTTAATTAATAAAAAATAAAAAAGCGCAATATAACTAATGCCTGTTAGCATTATAAATTTCATAACAGTACTTAGTGCTTTGTAATCAGTCTTTAATTTTGCAAGTTTTAATTTATAAATAACATACAATAATGGAATTTGCACAGTAAACAATAAGTACATTACTGTTATTAACGCTTTAGTTTGTGCTTGTGCTAATTCAGTTTCATTACCTCCGGGGTTTTGTTGCATTTGTATATATTGAAAATACCCAATTAAGCCTACCATAATTACAGCCAATGCTTGTGCAAATATTTTAGCTTTATTCTTTCCATAAACTACTGCTAATGTATTACTACCATATTTCTTATCCCCTTCATAATCTTCTATATCCTTAATAATTTCCCTTATTAGCGTACTAACAAAAGCAAAAAGAGATATGCCTAACACCCAATACCAAATAATTTGAAGTGTTTCTATTAATACATATTCCACATCCTCAAAAGGTGTGTATTCTTCTAATCTAAAAAGCAAAATATTTACAGTATCATCACTGTATGTATGTTGTAAAATCAACTCATATAAACCTGCAATAAATGGAGACATAGCAGCCACTAATAATGCTACAATAACATTTCCAATTATCACTTTGTTTTTAAATACCGTAGAGTAATACCATAAAGCACCTGCAGCAAATACTTGGATAAAAACCAACCTCCAATCCCCCACTTTATAAGCCAAATAACCTCCTATTAAAATAGCTATAGAATTGATAACAATATGCGCCCCCATAGCAACTCTACGCTTAAAATATTTGCCAATAATTATTTTATTTGGTCTATTAACTCTGTCAATTTTAACATCAAAATAGTCGTTAATAATATAACCTGCAGCAGCTATCATAGCTGTAGATAGACTTAACAGAAAGAAATCTAAATCGCTCATTCTCAAGCCTACGCCAGGAATGACTTGTCCTCCCGAAAAATTAAAAATGATAGTAGAAATTATTCCATAGCGAATTGCATACTGTGTTAACACAATAATGAGCAGGTTCGGTAAACGAATTAATTTTATAAAAGCAATTATCGGATTCATTTAAATTTTCAATTCAGGTAAAAATAACAACTTATCGTTTTATTTGGTTAATGATTATTGAATATTTTAAAAACTTGTAACTTTAAACTTGCTACTTTTGAAGTGTATATGGATATTCATCAAATATTATTAAAATATTGGGGCTACAATGCTTTTCGTCCTTTGCAGGAAGATATCATCAATTCTGCTTTAGCCGGAAATGATACACTAGCTCTACTCCCTACTGGTGGAGGAAAATCCATTTGCTTCCAAGTTCCAGCAATGGCTAAGGAAGGAATTTGCATAGTTGTTTCGCCACTTATTGCTCTAATGAAAGATCAGGTGGAAAACCTAACTAAACGCAATATAAAGGCTGTAGCCATCTATTCGGGAATGACCAGAAGGGAAATTGATATTACACTAGACAATTGTGTTTATGGTAATATT